>DGUG01000010.1:12470-13492 GCA_002394535.1 Lachnospiraceae bacterium UBA4316 | reverse complement strand
ATCCAGATAAACGATACCCATCCGACGATGGTCATTCCGGAGCTTATAAGGCTTCTTACCGAAGAAAAGGCTATGTCAATGGACGAGGCGATTGATATCGTATCCAAGACATGCGCATATACCAACCATACGATCCTTGCGGAGGCTCTCGAGAAGTGGCCTCTTGAATATCTTGAAAAAGTAGTGCCCCAGCTGATCCCCATAATCAAGGAACTTGACAGGAGAGTACGTGCAAAATACACGGACAAGAAGGTTTGGATCATCGATAAGGACGAAAGAGTACACATGGCTCACATCGATATCCACTACGGATTTTCGGTAAACGGCGTTGCAGCTCTTCATACGGAGATCCTAAAATCAACGGAGCTTAACTGTTTCTACAAGATATATCCGGAGAAGTTCAACAACAAAACAAACGGCATCACATTCAGAAGATGGCTCATGTCCTGTGATCCCGAGCTGGCATCTCTTATCAGCTCCCTTATAGGCGATGGGTGGAAAAAAGATGCCTCAAAGCTTACAAAACTTATGGACCACATCGATGAAGATGACACTGTTGAGAAGTTTTTGGAGGTCAAAAATACGAAAAAGGAACAGTTATGTTCCTATATTAAAGAGCACGAAGGTATCGATCTTGACAAGAACTCGATCTTCGATATACAGATCAAGAGGATGCATGAATACAAGCGTCAGCAGATGAATGCGCTCTACATCATCCACAAATATCTGGAGATTAAAGCAGGGAAGAAGCCGGCCCGCCCCCTTACGTTTTTGTTCGGCGCCAAGGCCGCTCCCGCATATGTGATTGCACAGGATATCATACATCTGATATTATGTCTTCAGCAGATCGTAAATTCCGATCCGGATGTCTCGCTGTACATGAAGGTTGTTATGGTTGAAAACTATAACGTTACCTATGCCGAAAAGCTCATTCCGGCCTGCGATATCTCTGAGCAGATATCACTTGCGTCCAAGGAGGCTTCGGGAACCGGTAACATGAAGTTCATGCTTAACGGTGCGGT
>DGUG01000010.1:0-12357 GCA_002394535.1 Lachnospiraceae bacterium UBA4316 | reverse complement strand
GACAACATTTACGTGTTCGGTAAGGATTCCGACACGGTCATCGATCTGTACGCAAAGAGCGCGTATGTATCAAAAGATTACTATAAGAAGAGCAAAGTCATAAAGGAAGCGGTTGATTTTATAACCGACAAGGCCGTGCTTAAGGTCGGGCATAAGGAAAATCTTGAAAGACTGCAGAAAGAGCTTCTTAATAAGGACTGGTTCATGACCTTGCTTGATCTGGAAGAGTATATTAAGGTTAAGGATCGCGCTATAGCCGATTACGAGGACAGAAAATCATGGGGCCGCAAGATGCTTGCGAATATTGCACAGGCGGGATTCTTCTCCTCGGATCGTACAATTGCTGAATACAATAAAGACATCTGGCATTTGCGGTAAAATAGTGAAATGTCACCTCTGCAAGAGGCGGGAGGATCTTTTTTGAGGGGAAATAGTATTAAGAAAACATGTTTGTTGCGTATAATAGTAGTTGCGGCCGTATTTGCGACCGCAACTTGTCATATCTGTTTTGCGGATGAATATGAGGATACCCTTGCAAATATGCAAAGCGAAGAGCAGCAGACACAGGAGATGATCTCGAATCTTGAGAAGCAGACACAGGCAACGAAAGATTCCATTAATCTTCTGCAGGAGCAAAGGAAGGCAACCCAGAGTAATGTAACACAGCTTCAGGGCAGGAGTGATGCACTTCGCAGCGAGATTGAGGGATATTCGGGGAAGCTCGATGAACTTGACTCGGAAATAAAGGAAACAGAGAACAAGATGTCCGAACTTTCCGCCCGGATAGTCAGCCTGAACGAAGAACTTGCCAATATTAGGAAGACCAAGGCTGAGAAGGAATCGCTTCTTAAGAGGCGTATCAAGAGTGTGTATGAAAAGGGCGGCTCAAACGGCATGGCCCGTATGATTTTCGACGCGGCATCTCTTAAAGATGTACTGAACCGGTACGAATATCTGAATGCCATTGTAAGATACGACAGGCAGAAGATAGCGGAACTTAAGGAACTTGAAGAGCAGATTGCAGCCAAGGTCGCCGAGGTCGAGGAGAAGGAAGAAGAGATAAACGCTTACCAGGATGATCTGGATGATAAGTATACACAGCTTGAGAATCTGACCGATGAGGTTCAGGGGAAGCTGGATTTAACCAACAGCTCCATTTCCGCCGAAGCAGGAAAGCTCAAGGATTTTGACGCGCAGCTTGCAAATCTTGATAAAGCCATGAAATCACTGGAGTCGCAGACGGCGGCAGCCCAGGCAAAACTTGCCCAGCAGATAGCGGCAAGACTTGCCATGAAAAAGGAAGACACTTCCGGAGCATATGCGGCAAGCGGTTCCGAACTCGAGTGGCTGGCGGCTACGATACAGGCTGAGGCCGGTGGAGAATCATATACCGGAAAGCTCGGTGTCGGGTCGGTTATTATGAACAGGGTTAAGAGTTCGGCATTCCCAAATGATATTAAGAGCGTAATTACCCAGAATATGCAGTTTGCGTCATACCGATCAGGCAAGGTCGAACTTATCATAGCGAACGGGCCGAACAGTACATGTATCAGTGCGGCTCAGGAAGTCCTAAACGGTGCCCGTGTAGGTGATTATCTGTTCTTTATGACAAAGTATTATGCGGATTATTACGGGATTGCGGAATATACGATGATAGGCAATCATGCATTCTTCTACAAGTGGGTTACCAAGCCGAAGGAGGAAGCTGCACCGGTTGAGGGCGGAAGTGAAGAGCCTGCCACCGAAGAAGCCCAGCCTCAGGAAGCACCTGCCGAAGAAAATCAGGATGACGGCGGAGATGAAGAAGATAATGAAGACGATGACGATGGTGACGATGAGGAGTAATGGTACGCAAACCGAATTTGTGGTAGAATTAGTGGTAAATCGAATTGTGAGGAAAATGATTTTTCCTGCGTATATATGGAGGTAATAAAAAGTGGAAGAAAGACGTAATATTTCGAGAGTAGATTATGCTGCAAAGGGTGTTATAGTGGTATGCGATACGGGAGATAAGTACTTTGTCGATACCAAGAATGTAAGCCCTCTTGGTATGGGGATTATTGCTCCTGCCGACCTTCCGGATATTGTGGGCAAGGACATTATTATAGTAGCAAGCACTCTTATAATGTATGCGGATGTTAACCGTCAGGAGAAGAACGATGACGGAACGTATACTGTCGGAATCAATGCCAAGCAGTTTACACCGGATGTGCTGCAGTATTTGTTTAAGCATATAGCGGAATAGGTATAAAAATCATATAGTTGTCGAGAAAGGTATACGCATGATACCTAAAGATAAAATAGCCCTACAGGATTTGTGGGAAAACGGAAATAAATTCTATCCTGACCGGATAAAGTTTTGCATAGACCGAAAGCAAAAAACCATCTCGATAGATGAAGAAATGCATATCGATATGGAAAATGAACTGTATGATAATGGTTCTTCCCCTCAGGATATCTTTGGCGGTGATATTGTCATAGATGATTATAATAGCCTCAAAACGCATATAGTATGGGAGGCACACCCCAATATTGAAAGAAACAGGGAACTTGGAACAGGATATGGCAGGCCAATCACGGATCAGACCTTGATAGATGAATTGTTTCAGATATTGACTTCGTGGGTTATATGAGGTAACGGTTAATGACACAACAATCATGGAATAAACTTACGTTTTTTGAGCAACTTTCCAATATTGACGGAGAAGTCAAAAGACTTGTCGATGATCATGAGAGTTATCTTCAAGGAAATAAGCAGACGGATAATTCAGATTTTTATATTGGAAAAATAGACAGATTGATCAGAATGACTGTATTTGATCCGAAAAACAGTTCAAAAGGATATCGCGTCTTGGAATTGATGGATGAATTAAATGAGATAAAGGATTATCTTGCCGGTAAAGAATCGGCTGATTATATAACGCGGTATTGGAATCAGTATACCAATGCGATAAGCTGACACAAACGGTCACATGCATAATATAAAATCACCAAGAAGGCAGTGCTTTGCTGAAAAACAGGCGCTGTCTTCTTTGCTTTACTCTGATAAACTGCTAAAACAGTGAAGTTTTGGGCACATGCGGCAAATAATCACATTGTAATGAATTGTGATTTTTTCGTCTTTATAGTTAAGAGAACAAAAAAATTGCCGATATATATACTGTGTGAAAGAAGAATAATCAGATTAAAACCTGAAAAAGGAGTAAAGCGATGAGAAAAAATGTTAAGAATGATAAGGTTATAAAGGCTATTACGATCGGTCTTGCAGCGATGATCGCAGCAACGAGCATACCGACGAGCGTATATGCGGATGAGGCTGAAGGTGCTGACAACAGCAGTTCACAGCCTGAGGCGTCCGGCGAATCTTCTTCCGAAAGCAGTGAGAGCCAATCGGAAAATACAGGTAGCAGTTCGGAAGATTCATCGGCAGCTGCACAGACAGCAGGCGAATGTGTGGAAATGGTTAATAACGATGTTCCCGCAGCTGCAGAGGCAGTAAATGATGCTGTAGTAGCGATTGAGGCTATCGACCCTGCTAATAAAGTTATTAGTCCCGAGGATCAGGCGATTGTAGCCGACATTCAGGATGGACTTGTGGAAGTTGCTGGAGACATCGCACTTATCGGCGATGAGGAAGGTAATCTTGCAGAGGCATCCGCAGCTATCGGAGAAGCACTGGTAAGCGACCTTGCAGCTGAGAACGCAGCCAATGCTGCTGATGAACAGCTTGCTGAAGCAAAGACACAGCAGACCAATTTCAACAATGCGAATAATGATACTACGGAAGATGCTGATTCCGCTATAGATAATGCAGACGTTGCCAACACCAGCAATTCCAGGACAGAAGCTTATCAGGCAAAGGATGATGCTGAGGCAGCTCTTGAGAAAGCTAAGGAAGGACTTGCTGCTGCAACGGAAGCATATGACAAGACCGCTGAAGCAGTTGCTAAGGCAGATGAGGAATACAACGAGGCAGTAGAGCAGCAAGCAAAGGCAAATGAAAAGCTTGCAGACGCAAAGGCAGCCCTGAACGATGCCAGCACAAACGCTACAGCAGCCAACGAGCGACTTAAGGGAATACAGTCCCAGATGGATGCACTTAACCAGAAGGTTGAAGATCTTGCAAAGCAGAAGGAAGACCTCGAGAAGCTTAACGAGCAGTACTATAAGCTGATGGTCCACTTCTACAGGGATTCGAATATATCATGCGCCAAATACGAAGACGGAAAGCTTGATATCGAAGCCAGCGCCCAGGCATTAAAAGACTCCGGAAAGGAGACGACAACACTTACCGAAAACACATATCGTGTCGGCAGAGCACTCATGGCAGAGCTCATCGAGTTCAAGCTTAAAGCAAACGGCGTTGATCCTTCCACGATCCATATCGGCGATGAGGTAACAAAAAACCGTAAATTCTTTGACGAAGGGACTCTTACAGAAGATAACAAACATAATGATAAAGTAGCCGTAGTCGACGAAAAGAAGTTATCTGCCGAAGAGAGGGCTGAATGGGAGAAGGAGCATGCGATCTATTTCAGCGCATACGGCCAGGGAGAGAACGGAACAGCCAACAGCGTAAAGGTTACGTATACGGTTACGGATGAAGACGGCAGCGAGAAGGTGGTAACCGAGTATTATAACTATGAGATCAAGGGAAGAAGCGCAAACGACACTCTCGATTTTGAAAACGGGCCCATCTACCTTGCACAGATTGACGGTAAAAATGTAACACGCGACACAGATGCCAACAACATGGACGATCTCAGGAACCTCAACAAGAGGATCGAGGAAGCCATGAAGGCAGCCCAGATACTTGATGAGTATGAAGCAGCCAAGTCAGCGGTTGACGAGGCCCAGAAGCTTGTAGAAGACCTTACGTCAGCGATCGATACACTCAATAAAACCGAGCTTAAGTTCAGCAATGAGAAGGTTAATGCTCTTAAGGATGCTCTCGAGGCAGCCAAGGAAGAGCTTGAAGCAGCCAAAGAGGAGAAGTCGGCACTTGAGGATAAGGTTGATGAGGCCCAGAAGGCAGTTGACAGCATTGACCTTTCAAGATTTAACGTAACTCCGGCTGATGATGCAGACGATGACACTGAAGATACAGCTGATGAAGCAGCAACAACAACAGCACCGGCAGCAGTAGTAACACCGGCAGGAGTAACAGTAACAGTTCCCGGACTTGGCATAGCACCTATAGTACTTCCGGCAGCCCCTGCAGCAGTTGCACAGGCAGGCGCTTCGGAAAGCACACCGGCAGGCGGAGTTCTTGGAGCAAGGGTTGCTGAAGACTTGGAAGAAAGAGTTTTCGGTGGAAAGCTTGAAGAAGGCGCAGAGGAAGATTTCGTTATCGCACCGAATACAGATTTAATAGAAGAAGTATTTGGAATGGATGATGATGAGACAGGCAGAAAACTTGTCAAGATCGAAAACAATGCAGTTCCCCTCGCAGCAATGCCCAAGGAAGATAATGCAAAGATGAGCTGGTGGTGGCTCCTTATCATCCTCCTTCTCGGAGCAACAGGCAAGAAGATGTATGACGAGCATCAGAAGAAGGTTGCGGCAAGGGAAGAAGCAAACAGATAAACATCAGAAACAATATAATAGAGAATAAGTTATTCATAATGAGGCGTATCCGATAGATACGCCTCATTTTTGATTGATATTTCACTGTTTACTGAATATAATTGTGTTATCGTTTGCTGATGCAACCGTAAGTTTTTGATGTAAATCCGCACAAACCGAGCTTTGAATCGTGCGGTTTTCTCTCAAGAAAAGAACCAGGAACCAGGAAGGAACGAAAATGGACAAAGCAAAAAAAGTTGTGCCGGTCGTCATAGTATGCGTGATAGTTGCATACGTGATATTCCGGTGCATATTCTCCGTAAATGAGCAGACAAATGCGGTCATCACACAGTTCGGAAGTGTTGTGGATGTCAAGACCGCGGGAGTGTATTTCATTCCGCCGTGGCAGTCGGTCAAAAAGGTAGACGTTACAACACACGGAACAAGCATAGGTTACGTCATCGAAGAGGACGGCCAGAAGGGCGCATATCCTGTAGATGAGAACAATGCGATAATGATAACGTCGGATTTTAACCTGCTAAATATTGATTTTTACATTGAGTACAAGGTTTCGGATCCTATTGCGTACCTCTATAATGCGGAGGAGCCTGATGAGATACTCAAGAACATAACCATGGCAAGTATCAGGAATGTGGTGTCAAACTACACCGTGGATGAAGCCATGACCACAGGTAAAAATCAGATCCAGTCGGATATCAAGGCGGATATAGTAAGGAGCCTTGATGAACAAAAGATAGGCCTGTCATTGGTTAACATAACTATACAGGATTCGAGACCCCCCGTTGATTCGGTCGTATCTGCATTTAAGGCAGTGGAAACCGCCAAGCAGGGTGCAGATACCGCTATGAATCAGGCGCTTCAGTACAAGAACCAGCAGATCCCGGCTGCGGAAGCTGATGCGGATGCCATCGTCCAGAAGGCCAATGCATACAAGGCTACCCGTCTTGCGGAAGCAGAGGGTCAGGTTGCAAGATTTAACGAAATGTACAAGGAGTATTCGAGATTTCCGGAAGTTACGAGAAAGAGACTGTTCTTCGAGAAGATGGAAGAGCTGATGCCTAATGTGAAGGTGATAATAACAGACGGTTCGACGCAGACAATGCTGCCGCTGGATGATTTTGCATCCTCTTCAGATGGTCAGGCTATGACAGCGACGGGAAATACGTCTTCCGGTAATGATAATACCGAAGAGGAGGTGACTGCAGATGAAGAGTAAGGCAGCTGTTGGCGTAATCGTAGTAATTGTCGCGATAATAGTCCTGTCAGGGTGTTTTACCTTAAAGCCTAACAACACGGCGCTTGTCGTGCGGTTCGGTAAGGTCATATCCTCAACTGATGTTGACGGGCTTCACTTCAGGGTCCCGTTTATAGACAATGTTGTTACGATCTACACCGGTGATTATTTCTATGACATCCCTACATCTGATGTCATAACATCCGACAAAAAATCAATGATTGCAGATGACTATCTCATATGGAACGTGACGGAGCCTCTGAAATACTATCAGACCCTTGGCGCTGTAAAGGGCAGGGCCGAAGAGAGAATAGAGGCTGCGGTGTTTAACGCGACGAAAAATACCATATCCTCAATGACCCAGGATGAGATAATCGCTGCAAGGGGCTCGCTCCTTCGCTCCATGATAACCAAAGCATCCAATTCCGATATTTCACAGTATGGTGTCAACATCAAGGTTGCGGAGATCAAGGCACTTGACCTTCCTGATGATAACAAGGAAGCGGTGTATGAGCGTATGATCTCCGAGAGAAACAACATAGCCGCCGGATATACCGCAAAGGGTAAATCCGAGGCACAGAAGATCAAGAACGAGACTGACAAGGAAGTTGCTGAGAAGAAGGCTGAGGCCGAAAAAGAAGCTGCCAAGATAAGGGCAGAGGCGGAAGCCAAGTATATGCAGATCCTTGCGGATGCATATAACAGTGAAGAAAAAGCGGAATTTTATGATTTTATCAGAAGCCTTGATGCAATAGGTTCCCTTAAGAGCGGTAACAACAAAACCATAATCCTTGATAAGGATTCGGAGTTTGCAAAGATACTGTACGGAAAGTAAATGATAACGGATAACATCAATCTTATAGCTGTATATGTGGCTGATTTTCTGGGCATAATGCTGCTCGTTCTGGTCCTGCTGGCCAAGGGATGGGAACTTCCCGGACGAAAGGGCGAGAGCCGCATTTTGCTGTTTCTGATACTGGCATCGCTCCTTGACTGCCTGATCGACCCGTTCGTATTCAGACTTGACGGGAGACCGGGTAAATTCAACCGGACCATTATAGTATACGGTAATTCTGCCCTGTTTCTGTATAATCTGGTGGTCGGAACGGGGGTACTGGCTCTTGTAGCCAAGCATATCAACAAGAAGATATCGAAAGTACAATATATAACAGTTATTGCACTTACAGTTATCGAAACGGTCGTTCTTATCATCAACCTGTTTATCCCTGTAGTTTTCTATATTGATGAGAATAATGTGTATACGAGAAAACCGTTATATTTCCTGTTTATATTGGTGGCGGTTTACCTTCTTGTGTACAGCCTGACGCTTTATTTTTCCGGAAGACTTAAGGACGGTTCGCTCCGATATTTTCCTGTATGGGAGTTCATGATACCGATAACCACAGGCGTATTGATACAGACCTTTTATTATGGTATATCAACGCAACCACCCTGCTTTGCCATTGCGTTTACCAGTATGGTCGTCTGCCTCCAGAGGGAGTATCTGTATATAGATAAGCTTACCGGAGTATACAACAGATATGAGTTCGATAAGATCATTGACTACTATGTTAAACGCAGGAAGAGAAGATTTGCGGCCATTATGCTTGATATGAACGGGTTCAAAGAGATCAATGATCAGTTCTCGCATGTTGAAGGCGACGAAGCTCTGAAGAACATGGCGAATATATTGACCAGAGTGGTCGGCAATGACGGAAATGTTATAAGGTTCGCGGGAGACGAGTTCGTTGTTGTGACAGATGCGGAAGATGAGGCGGCGGTTGACACATACTGTAGCAGGATTAGGGAAGCACTTGACGAGTACAATTTGAAATCCGGCAAACCATACAGGCTATCGGCATCAATGGGCGGGGAAATCTTCAACATATGCAGCGCGGCTGAGGTTATCGAACGCATTGATGACAGAATGTATGCCAACAAGGTCGAATACTACAAGGATCATGACCGCAGGAGTCGATGATTACCGTGGGCATATTATATGACATGGTCGAGGGAATTCATTATAGGAGAGCAGTATAACCGGACAGAACATCTTCGGGAAATGTTTGAAAGCGACTATGCGGTCTGCCTGCCGGATTAACTAAACAGCGACAGAACACCCTGGGTTGACTGGTTGGCCTGGGCGAGAATGGATGAGTTAACCTGTTCGAGAATGTTCTCCTTCGCATATTTAACCATTTCTTTGGACATATCCGTATCGCGTATGAGCGACTCGGCGGCTTGTGTATTCTCCACCACATTATCAAGGTTTCTTATGGTATGCTCGAATCTGTTCTGATATGCTCCGAATTTTGAACGGGTTTCGGATATTACATCAAGAGCGTTTTGCACCATGGCGATCGATGCGCGCGAGGACTCTTCCGTGGTCGTATTGACACCGGACATACCGATAATCGTGAGGTTAAGGGGACTCCAGGTCATGCGGATTATATCCCCGGCATTAGCTCCTGCCTGAATATCCAGCTGCTTCTCGGGAACGTTAAGCTTGAAATTAGAGAATTCCGCTTCGCTTATGGATCCATTCGTGTTGGGTGAAAAAAGCCTGTATGCTTTGCCGTTTGGTTTGAATGTAACGTAACCTACCTGCGCCTCCGTATTGATCGCTTTTGCCTGATCTACATTGATACTGTATTTAAACGAGAATGCCTTGCCTTTTTCTGAATTAAACTCCAGGTCGTAACTTTGCGTTTTCAGTCCTGTAAGGGTTGGTTCAGAAATACTTGTTGTCTTGTAATCTCCGTACTCCTCAGATGCCACAGAAGAATTGTACTGTGGAAGATCGTAGGTGTTAGAACAAGATATTGCTCTATTCTTTTCGTCATCGCTAAGGGAAGCGACATCCACTTTTCCTAGGCTTTCATTGTCAAAGAACCATTTTTTTGTATATGTTCCGGTTTGGTAAATATCTCTTTTATAATACTCTGATTGAGATCTGCTTATAGTATCCATGTCAGTGCCGTTGAGAACACCGCTGAACGTGTATTCAACCGGCTGTTGCCAACTGTCATTTATGCGGTAATTATAGGTAAATTTTTCATCCTTGTTATAACTTCTGTATTTATAGTAATCATCGCCTACTTTATAGTATGTATATGTTTCGTTGTAAGGGCTTGCATCACTGATTGAGGTGACAGAGGTTCTGTCAATCACACTACGCGGACTAAGTGTATGCCCGTCCACACTGTATGTACCATCGGGATTAAGCACATCATTTGCGAGATTTCGACCTGTCACAGCCCTCTTTATATTGATGGAAGCGGTCATATTTTTACTCGGGTCATCAAAATCTCTGCCGTATGCGCGCTGAAGCGCAAAATCACCACTGAGACTCGGGCCGGCAATGACAGAAATGGTCCCGTAATTACCTGTTCCCGAAGCAGTAAGCACCCCGGGTGCATGGACAGTTGATGCCGACATTTTTGCGCTCAATGACTCCGATACTTCATCAAGGCTTGCAGATTCCGCAAGTCCGAATGCAAAAGAGAGCGCAGGAACATTGCTGTCGGATGCGGTATATGTGTATCTTGCGGTATCATCAAAAGTTATATCTGATTCGCTGTTTGAGTCATTGTCAGTACCCCAGTCAATAACGGGATATCCCCCGTTTGTAGCAACCGTACTTGATTTACTGCTGTCTTTGAACGTATTCCAGGCAGTGTATCCGGAAGTATATGTATCGGCTGCATCATTTGGATTCGTGCGCTTTATGGCGATTCCGTTTTCATCCGCAACAACAGAGTAATTGTGGTCTATTATGTCTTTTGTGGCATTTGTTACATTTATGGATTGCGCACCTGAAAGGATGGTTGCCGCGCTTTTTGATGTGGCACCTCCCACGCTGACATCCCACGTGGCCGGTTTTGTTATCTCGTCACCGTTGATCCCGGCCATAACCTCATCTATAGAAGATTCCTCATCAATTTCAAAGGATATCTCCATTCCGTGATGTGTAAATGTATATGTACCCGGGGCAAATTCAGAAGTGTCTGTTAATTTGCTGTCATCCGGTCCGGTAACATCCGTCCAGTCAGCTGCCTTTTTGTTGTTGATGGATATACCGGTTTCGTCGGCAGTCCATTTGTAATTGCGCTTTGCCTGAGCGAGAGTGTCGCCTTCCTTCATGGAAATATCAACTGTCTCGCCGTCCCACAAGGAAAAGCTTAATTCAAAATCCTCTGTTGCAATTCCGTCGTCTCCGATCTTGAAACCTTCAGCCTGCAGTTCGGAAATGTTATATCTTACATTGTTAAACTCAAGTCCGCCTGTATTTCCGTTTCCTGTATGGAACAGTTCCATATCCGTGGCGGGAGGAGTGATCTCCGGAGTGTAGGGTACATGAAAAAGGGGAATCTCATTGAAATTTGCAACGTTAAAGATGCGCTTCATTTCCTTTTTAAGAGCAGTGACCTCCTCGTTGATAGCCTTGCGGTCATCATCGGTAAGTGTCCCGTTAGAGCCCTTTACGGCAAGCTCCGTTGTGCGGTGCAGCATGTCATGGACTTCATCGAGATATCCGTCCGCAACCTGGCACAAAGAAACGCCGTCCTGAACATTAGCAGAGGCCTGGGTCAGACCTCTTATCATACGGCGCATTTTTTCGGATATGGTAAGACCTGCGGCATCATCTGCCGCACGGTTTATTTTATAACCGGAAGATAGCTTTTCGGTGGATTTTTTCTTGTTAGTATGCACAATCCCGAGCTGCCTGTTTGAAAACATACCCTGCAGATTGTGAGTTACAACGTTTATGCTGCCCATATCCTTATGTGTATTTCAAATCCTTTTTTTACAATCAACGTGTCTATTTATATATCGACATTAATATTATATCTCATTATAATTAATTGAAAATCATTTTCAGCATCTAATGAGACCTGTCCACCAATCAGCGGATTGGCCAGGCCAGCATGAGAAGTGGCGTTTTTTCATCAATTGTAACGGAATTATTCTTATTCATACGACACTCTGTAAACAACGGAAGATTATGATTACGGATAATATATCAAATGCAGGTTGCGTTTTCAATTATTAAGCATTAACCGCTATATATTGAGGCTGACTATTATGTTGAAAATCCGAAAATCCGACCCTAAATAGGTTGTTGTAATTCACGGCTTAAAGTGGTATAATTGTCACAAATCCGAATGGATGTGTTGTATTTTTTTACAGAAAGGCATGAGAAATGCAGGTTGGTGCAATTAGTATGGCTACTCCGATGCCATACGTCTACAATACAAACAGAGTTGATCGGGCATCGATGAACAAGATCGAGCCGATAGAGGATGATGTGCTTGCATCGAAGACAGACTTCAGCGATCTTGTTGATGATGAGAATGTTAATCCTCTCGCAATGGGTGAGACGAAGGATTTTGCGGGAATCCTCGACATGCAGATGCAGATGAGCGCATTAAATGCTTCCAGACTCGGATTAGAGTAGTTTGTATATGTAAATGAAAGAGACGGTTCCGATTTTCAAAGGTTGTTTATCGGAACCGTCTCTTTGTGTATGAAAACAG
>DGUG01000193.1 GCA_002394535.1 Lachnospiraceae bacterium UBA4316 | reverse complement strand
AGACAGATGACAAGATAAGAGAATTCTATGCTGTCCATGGCAGGGAGAGTGATTACAAGGAACTTGCTCCCGGGGAGGTTGTCTATTACGACGGAATGATAGAGATTGATCTGTCTGCTATCGAACCTATGATAGCAATGCCTTTCCATCCGAGCAATACTTACACTATAGATGAGGTTAATGCAAATCTTGAGGATATACTGCATGATGTTGAGAAGAAGGCTGCGATTTCTCTTGATAATGCGGTTCCTTACAAACTGACCGACAAGATCAGGGACGGAAAACTCTATGTTGAGCAGGGAATCGTTGCCGGATGCGCCGGCGGTGGATTTGAGAATATTTGTGCCGTATCGGATATTCTCGACGGTAAGAATATCGGCGCCGATGAATTCACATTGAGTGTTTACCCGGCATCCATGCCCATATACATGGAGCTTATCAAAAACGGATGTGCAGCAAAACTGCTTGAGACAGGTGCGGTACTCAAGACCGCATTTTGCGGACCGTGTTTCGGTGCGGGAGATACACCGGCCAATAACGCATTTTCCATAAGACACTCGACGAGAAACTTTCCGAACAGGGAAGGCAGCAAGCTCCAGAGCGGACAGATCAGTTCGGTTGCGCTTATGGATGCAAGATCCATTGCTGCTACGGCCGCTAACAAAGGTTATCTTACAAGTGCAACAAAACAGATAGAAAAAGACACGCTGAAGAAATACAAATACTCTTTTGACAGTACGATCTATGCAAACAGAGTATTTGATTCAAAGGGTGTGGCAGACCCTGCCCAGGAAATTCATTTCGGGCCGAATATCAAAGACTGGCCGGCTATGGAGGCTTTGCCTGAAAATCTTGTGCTTAAGGTTGTATCGGAGATTCATGATCCTGTCACAACTACGGATGAGCTTATCCCGTCGGGGGAGACGTCTTCTTACAGATCCAATCCTTTAGGGCTTGCCGAGTTTGCGCTGTCGCGTAAAGATCCGCAGTATGTGGGACGTGCCAAAGAGGTTAAGGCTGCCGAAGACAGAAGGGTTGCCGGAGAGCATCCATGTGAAGTCCTGCCTGAGATCAAGCCTGTTATGGAGGCAATAAAGGGGCAGTTCCCCGATGTTGACAGGACCAATATCGGAATCGGTTCAACGATATTTGCCGTAAAACCGGGTGATGGTTCCGCCAGAGAACAGGCTGCAAGCTGCCAGAAGGTTCTCGGAGGATGGGCAAACATTGCAAATGAATATGCAACGAAGAGATATCGCAGTAATCTCATTAACTGGGGTATGCTTCCTTTTATAATAGATGAAGGTGATCTTCCGTTTGCAAACCTTGATTATCTGTTTATTCCGAAGATCAGGGAGGCAGTAGAGAAGAAACTTTCCGATATCGAAGCGTATGTTGTAAAGGACGGAAAGCTTGAAAAGTTCATGCTACATATGGCTGAACTTACCGAAGATGAACGTACTATAATCCTGAAGGGATGCCTGATAAACTATTACGCGTCATAATCAAGAACATCCGTAAACCTGCTTATAATACGGCTTCCGGAAGGAGCGGCGGCTATGATTTTCTCCTTGTCCATCTGTGACCATTCCACAAGGGCAAAATCAATGCCGGCATTTTTGGCGCATAAAGCATCTACGAGTGCATCGCCTATGTATATGACCCGGCTCATGTCGGTTATATTGACTGCTTTGGCGGCAGTAATGATCGGGTCCGGATTGGGCTTGTGACTTTCGGTATCTTCCTTGCAGATACCTACATCAAAGAAGTTATCAAGCCCCTTCAGGCGAAGAGTAGTACCGGCGGATACCGTCCGCTTGCTCGTAACAAATCCCTGAGGAATGCCAAGATCCCTGATCTTATGCAATTCGGAGATTACGCCGTCAAACAGCGGAATTTCGTCATTTTCGAGAAGTACACTGTTGTGTGCAAGATATGCTTTAAGCAGGGCCTCGGATGTTTTAGGATCGTGCATTGCAAACGTATCGGGAAGCGGTCGTCCTATATAGCTTTTCAGATCCTCGTCGGATCTGTCGCACCGACCGAGAACATCCAGATAAGCAAGCCTAAAGCATTTCATTATAAGAGGGATGGAATCCCAAACAGTTCCGTCAAGGTCATACAGAATAAGACCATATTTATTCATGCTTTCTATTCCCTTTCCTTATGCCACCCTGTGCAGCAAGATATTTTGTTACATAAACTATATCAGATTGTTTCAGCTCTCAGTCTTCTTCAAGAACAGAGAACTCCAGGTAGTCAAAAGGAATCTCTTCTATAAAACTGTCCTGATAGAATCTGACCTTTGAATATCTTTTGAAATCGGAGATATTTGAATCAAGCCAGATAGGTCTTGCGATGTCAAAATCATAACCGATCTTTTCTATGGCTGCGAATACCTTGTGTGTACGGGTGTCCTCCTCGGTATTTATGATAACCATATCTCTTGTCATTCGGTTGTCTTTGAAAGTGCGTGCCCAGAATTTCATGGTCTGATTATAGTATAAAAAGATGTGTTTGTTAAGAATCGGTGAAATGATACTAGTGAACGGTTTTATATGATATAATATATAACAAGAAACATTGGGGGTACATTTTTTTGGAAGTTGATTTTAACAGCAAAGAGCAGGATATTACCTGGGAGGAGATTATTCTTCTGCACAATTCCGCGCTTAAAGAGATAGGAACAAAACTGGAAATACTCAATGATGAGTTCCAGCATATTCATCAGTATAATCCGATAGAACATATCAAATCAAGAATAAAATCTCCGGAGTCCATAGTCAGAAAGCTGAAGAAAAAGGGTTACGATGTAACCCTTGAAAACATGGTTAAATATGTGAATGACATTGCGGGCATCCGGATCATATGTTCCTTTACCTCGGATATATACAGAATAGCCAATATGCTTCGCAAGCAGAATGATATCAAGGTGCTCTCGACGAAGGACTACATTGAGACTCCGAAGGAGAGCGGGTATAAAAGCTATCATATGCTTGTAAGTATTCCGATATACCTGTCGGATTCGGTTGTTGATACCAAAGTTGAGATTCAGATCAGAACTATTGCAATGGATTTCTGGGCAAGTCTGGAGCACAAGATGAACTACAAGTTTGAAAGTGATGCTCCGGAAGAGATCAAGAAGGAACTGTTTGAATGTGCGATAATGGTTGAGCAGCTTGATGACAGGATGCTTATTATCAATGATAAGATACAGAGGGCAAAAAAAGAAGAGGCTAGTTGGAAAATAGATTAAAAATGAGGAGTGGCCAGGTGGATGAGAGTCACCTGGCCAATATTATGAAAAAATACATCTGGTTGTTTGGAGAATGTTCTCCAATGGAGATATATAGAATATATCATTTACATGTGAATAAATTATGAACAATGTATGAATATATAGTAAATGTTTCCAAAGTACATAAAAAATCGGATTAGATTATTGTCTAAAATGCACAATAATCTAATCCTGATGAATATCACGCAAATATTGTGTTTTGGTATGAATAATGGTAAAATCCAAGATAGTTTAATGCGTTTTGGGAGGTTGAAATGGACGGATTCAGAGAAAGACTAAGCGGAAGGTACGACAGATCGGGAATGAGAGGCACAGGTTATGATCGTATGCCTTCTGATGACCGCTATGAAAGTGACAGATTTGAAAGGGCTTCCAGAAGAGGAATGGGGGAGGGTATATCCCAGGAGGCCTTGAGTGAA
>DGUG01000153.1 GCA_002394535.1 Lachnospiraceae bacterium UBA4316 | reverse complement strand
ATGAGCAGGATAATAAGAATAAACAATCGTTTGATCGTTCGCTCAAGACGGCTTACCGATGATTCATACACGATGTATGGCACAGATAAGATATCCTTCTCATTCATCAAGTTCCGGTAATCCTTTCAGTGCGAGTAAAATCGCAAGAATGAAGCCAAATGCCCCGGCAGAAAGAGCCGCTGGCCAGCTTACATCCTTGAGTACCAATGCTCCCGTGCCAATGTAGGCAAGCATAGATTCTGCAAACGTTCTTACTGCACGAATCAAAGCAGCTGCTGCCCACTCTTTCCACTGTTGTTTCGTTCTCATGCTAACCACTCCTTTGAACAGAACCCTGTGTATAGCGTGTCACCTTTTTTGTACTGTACATACAACCAGTTCACACATTGATACCTGGTATAGAATCCATAGCAACGAACACTACTCCCCTTCGGCATGACCACAAGAACCTTATTCTGCGTTCCTGCACCATTTCTCAAGTTGAGTGCGGCTATGGTCTTATACTCTCGATTATACGAAGAGTCTTTTGACTGTGCGGGTTGCGTTGCCTTTACTTCTTTGGCCTTTTCTTTCGGCTTTTCTACGGGCTTTTCTACGGGCTTTTCCGAAGGTTTAAGCATCTCGTTTACTCTTTCCTGTATCTGTTCATAGGTGTAATCAATTTCACCCTTTTTGTACATGGAATTGAGTTTGGCTTTTCTCGCTGCCCCGTATCCATATTTAAGCTTGATGACCTGTTTCGCCAACTCATCAAGAGAAGGTTTCTTGGTGTTGGGAGTAAGCTTCTTTGCAATCATCGCATAGTCCGGGCAGATGAATCCTCGGATATACCGCTGATTAACTTTGCGCTGGATCTTGCGTACCTGTGAAGGTGATCCGGCATTGCCCTCTACAACAGAGAAGGTATCAGAGCCTACAGAAACCACAATGCCGATATGGTCATGGCCTGTAGTATCGTCACCCTTGCCATCGTCTTCCCAGTCATACAGGCAGGCATCACCTATTTTCGGCTTGTAAGAATCACTCTCCTGCCATATGCCCAGGGATTTCGCCTTTGAGATGCTCTGCCCACAACTCATTGCGATAGGAACCCACTGTGCAATACCTGCCTTGATCCATGCTGCCGATGCAGTGATATCGCACCATGCATACGATTCATATGCCAGTGCCATGCCGTGTGCTTTTGCGTACTCGTTGTAGATGGCAAGAATCTCTTTGTGAATAGAAGATCCCTGCTTGCCACCTACCCATCCATTAACGATAGCTACTACCTTTTTTCTTAATTCGTTTTCCGTCATACTGCTTCTCGCTCCATCAAGGGAAGGTCACTGACCTCTTCCATAATCTTCTTTGCCGTACCGTTGCCACCTAATCTTGTGTATGGCTCGTAAAGGTAGTCGTGAAGATTTTGGAACTGGTCTGATGTAATATACCCTTGTTTGATATACTTCTCTCCCAAGTAACAAATACGGTCATGAGCCAAGCCTTTCAGCATCTGACTCTCTGCGGAGTTCTTTGCATCTCTGCGCTGGATCAAATAAGTCAGAAATGCCCAAAACCCGGTTGAGGCGAACATCGCCACGATGATCGAAACGATCATCTCTACATGAGTTACCATTTTTTCATCACCCCTTTTTAGTTCGTTATGCAGTGATTTCCTCACTCCCAGCTATATGTTGCCACGCCACCGCTTACCGTGACTTTAAGTGTATATGTTCCATCCGCACTCGGCGCATTTGGTATATCCTCTATCTTTCCCTTCAAATCTTCGTAATACTGCGTATCGTGTCCAACTGGCATCGATGCACCGACCCACTCTTCTGTTCCAGCAGGGTCGCAGATTTGTAACTCGGTGTAGGGTTCTGCGGTTTCGGTGGTAGGATTTGCCAACTCGTAGACAAGGTATACCCCGCTCATTGCGGCCTTGAAAGATGCGGCATCAGTGTAGGCAGAATCTGCGATTAAAAAACGTGACCCACTGCCGGGAGCGTATGCTACACTCTTGTCAAGGCCACCCATATACACTCCGCCAGAATAAAAGGCAACAGAGATATAACGAGGGCACAGAATCGGAAATGCATCGGCGTTTGTATATCCTGTCTTGTTGATAAGGCTAAAAGGTGCATAAAACCTATTGCCGCTTTCAATAGAAGTTACGTAAGTCCAATCCAGCGTCCCCAAATCAACGATGCCATACCTTCTCGTCACCGTACCGTCTGCGTTGTAGATGTCCCCGTCATAATAGACAGAGTCTCCGTCAAGCTTGGGAAGGCCTCGGAGAGTAAGAGAGGAGTCGAGAGGATACTCGCCGATAACATCGCCGTTTCCGTCCGTCATCCTATGCGCCGTCAACCCTGTCACGCTCTTAATTGACCCTTCGTCATACGGATAGTAGTCCGCAGTGATACCTGCCAATGCTTTCGCCAGTGCAACTCCTGCCCCTGCGAAGGCATGCTCTTGGGCGTAGATGTAGTCAGCTATGGTAGGGCCAAACATGAGGGTGAGGTCGATGAGCATAACATTGCGGAACATCACGTTCTCGTAGGTAGAGCCTCTTGCGAGAAGGTACAGTCTTCTTGACCCTGCACCGCCAGTGCAATTTACAACAGCGGAATACCTTGTCCATGACCCTGTACCATTACCACTTACGGCCATTCCTTGCGCTCCGCTGACGCTTAACGCAATTGTAAGGCCACTCGCACCGTTAGCATCAAAAGTGATTAAGTATTTGTGCAACTGAACATTAAGATACGATAGGTGATAGATGCCGTTGTTTGCGGTTGTGGACGATACGGTAGCAACTCCATCAGTGTACGTTGCCGTTACTCCGCTCTCCGCTCTCCAATCATTGGAGTTTAGCGGTTGTAACATCTGATTCCAAACGATACTCCCCCCGACTATACTCCCTCTTTCCCTCGCTCCGTATGGTGTACGGCGGAGAAGGTAAGGCTCGGAGTCGGATACATAGGATGAAGACAGAAGGTTGTCTGCGGTGCCTACTCTCATGTCGGGATAATATCCCTTTGTATCAAGGTTCTCGGCAGCAGTTTCCGCTCTCTCGGCAGCGTTCTCTGCATCTTCTTTCGCCTCGATCATTTGGTCAAGCCAAGACTGATACGGATCAGGTGCAGGGCCTACGGACTCGATAGATGGGCAGGTGCGAGTAAGATAGATTACGCTCTTCTTTGCATCGCCATTTACCGTATAGGTAAGCTGCGCTTCTCCGATACCCTCAACTCCAACATCCGTAGAATCGACAACCCATGTGGACTGTCCGCTCTCCACGGTCATAGATTTCGGATATCCTTCAGCATCACACTGCCGTTTGAGGACAAGGCTCAACGCACCCTCGCCAAATTCATCTGTCCAGTTTGCGTAGTCGAAGACAAATTCGGTGACGCCGTTTTCGCCTACTCGTCCAAGGTTGAGCATTACGGAACGCTCAACCGATAAGTCTATTA
>DGUG01000147.1 GCA_002394535.1 Lachnospiraceae bacterium UBA4316 | reverse complement strand
ATAACCGAGCCCGAATCAACCTTCTGGATTCCGGCAATGGCCTCAAGAAGCTCCTTCTGGCCGCTTCCCGATATTCCGGCTATCCCGAGAATCTCTCCCGAGTTCATGTAAAAGCTGACATTCTTAACCTTCCTGACACCCTCGATATCCGTAACATTTATGTCTTTGATAACAAGTCTCTTCTTCGGATCAACAGGTTCGGGCCTCTCAATATCAAGAGTTACCGCGTGACCTACCATCATATCGGTCATCTCCTGAGGATTGGTGGATGCCGTTTCAAGTTCTCCGACATATCTGCCCTGGCGCAGGATCACCACCCGGTCCGATATTGCCATGACTTCGTTAAGTTTGTGGGTAATAATGACTATCGACTTGCCGTCTTTTTTCATGTTGCGCATAACTTCAAAAAGACGTTCGCACTCCTGCGGCGTCAGAACTGCCGTAGGTTCATCAAGAATGAGAATATCCGCTCCGCGGAAAATCACTTTGACTATCTCGACGGTCTGCTTTTCGGAAACCGTCATGTTATAGATTTTCTTGTCGGGATCTACGACAAATCCGTACTTGTCGCATATCTCCTTTATTCTGGCTTTGACAAATGCAGGGTCAAGTTTGCCGCCTACGTGCTGAGATTTCCCCGTTGGAGAAATCTCACCACCGGTACCAAGTACAATGTTCTCCCACGCGGTAAATACATCAACCAGTTTGAAATGCTGATGCACCATTCCGATTCCAAGCCTGTAAGCATCTGCCGGGGATGAGATCGTAACCTCACTCCCTTTAACAAATATCTGCCCTTCATCGGGATAATATATCCCTGCAAGCATATTCATAAGGGTGGTCTTCCCGCTCCCGTTTTCACCCAGGAGCGAGACGATCTCACCTTTATACAGATCAAAATCAACGGCTGTATTTGCCTGCTTTAGATCAAATCTTTTGCTGATACCGCGCATGCTGAGCACGGGCTGCATGTTTTCCAAATTAAATTTCTCCTATCAGCCTAAAAAGCAGTGTCCAGAAGCGTAATTCCATCGATCTGAAGGTCGAAGTAAGGTGCGGAACGCATTCCGTCTCCGGACTCATTGAAGTATCCGTCCTTGATAGCCTCGTGATCACCTTCGTAGTTTGCATCCGTATCAACGTCAGCCATGTAGGTTGTAAGCTGTGCGCCGTCAACAGTAAACGTTTTCGTATCAAATACATGGATCTTGCCTGCAATAAGATCAGCCTTAGCTGCCTCAACCGCTTCTTCCGTTCCTGCTGCAACGTTCTTGCCGAAGTGGTCTATTACAACAGAGCCGGTCTCAAGAGTTCCGATGTAGTCGGCAGGAATAGCCTCACCCTTTGCTGCCTTTGTTATTGAATCGGTAAAGTAGGGTGTCCAATCAATCTTGCAATATGAGATATACGTTTCAGGACATGCGCCGTCCGTAGGTCCGTTGTATGAGCTGTTAGGTACACCGGCATTTTCGCAGGCCGTAGGACTTCCCATTGAATCTGCGTGCTGGGATATGAGAACACAACCGTCGGAGATAAGCTTTGTTGCTCCCTCCTTCTCAGCTGTCTCATCGTACCATGAACCTGTGAAGGTAACTTCCATGGTTGCCGTAGGACATACCGAACGTGCTCCGAGGAAATAGGATGTGTACCCCGAAATAACCTCTGCGTATGTGAATGCTCCGACATAACCGATCTTAGCCTGGTCTTCCGTAATCTTGCCGTCTGCGATCATCTCGTTAAGCTTCATTCCTGCTGCGATACCCGAAAGGTAACGTCCTTCGTAGATAGAAGCAAAAGCATTATGGAAGTTTGCAAGATTCTCGGTATGAGCCTTGGTTCCCGTAGCATGGCAGAACTGAATGTCAGGATATTCCTTGGCTGCCTCGATCATGTAGTCCTCATGTCCGAATGAATCTGCAAAAATGTAGCCGCATCCCTGATCCGCAAGCTCACATGCCGCATCATAGCATTCCTGTCCTTCGGGAATGTTGGTCTTGATAACAGCCTCAATGCCAAGCGACTCACATGCTGCCTTTGCCGCCGTTATAAAGTTAAGATCATAAGTTGAGTTCTCATCATGAAGGCAGATAAAGCCTGCTTTGATATCGAGCTTCTCCCCAGATTCCGACGCTTCCGATGTCTCGGCAGATGCATCTGCTCCAGCTGCAGGAGCCTGTGCTCCGCAAGCACACAAAGAAACGGTCATTGCTGTTGCCAGTAGCAACGAAAATAGTTTTTTCATAACTGTCCTCCCGGAAAATTGTATTGTTGTGCAGTCACAAGATATGACTTTTGATTCGTACTCATATACAATATATTGTTGAATCAGATTCGTCAATGCTAAATATATAAATCGATATGTTATTTTATTATTTATATGATACATTGTGATTTTGCACAATTTCAGCGTATGATTTTCTATTGTTCGTCATAAAGTACAATTTTATCCTTCTGCAATTGTTGACTTTTACCATATGTGTGTTATTATATGTTTGCAAGCGAGATTCATATATATTGAAACTTAATCGTTTTCGGAAACGATACCGCTTCAATATATGGTGGGGCCAATGGTTGTGGCAGCGCTTGTATGAGGAGAAGAGATGAAGAAAGGTAGGGAAAAAAGATGAGAGATTATTACATTACACAAAAAGGAAAAGAGACACTGTTTTTCGCTTCATTCAATGAAATGATGGACAGCTTCAATAAAATGGATGAATGCGACAAACACTTCTGCACTGTTCATGACGACAGCACAGGAAGATATGCGCCCGGATACGACATTGTATGGGCACACGGCAATATCGCTCACGCTTTCAAGCATGTTGCGTGATGACTCGATTGCTGTGCAATCGAGTCAGGCAGAGCGCCGTTTGAGCGGGTACGGCAGTTCAAATGATTTCTGCGAAATCGTGACACGGCGACATCGACGCAGTCGATGTTGGTTGTAAATCAGGAAACACTTGCCTTACATCCGAGGCAAGTGTTTTTTATTTGACATCCCATGTTATATGTCTTACAATCTCAAATGTTCCTTAGGGCAGGGTGCAATTCCCGACCGGTGGTATATGTCACGATTTCAATGAAATCGTGACAGGCAGAGCGCCGTTTGAGCGGGTACGGTGTCTTACATCGTTTCCGTGAAATCGTGACGGCAGAGTCTATAAGTCCACGAACCGCACAAAGTGCGGCTGATCCGGTGAGATTCCGGAACCGACGGTACAGTCCGGATGAAAGAAGGAGAATAAACAAATGAATAATCAAAAGATTTCCACTCGTGTAATGGCAGGTTCTGCCATGCTTTCTGCGCTCGCAGTTGTTCTGCAGTTTATCGAATTTCCGATCCCGCTGCTGATTCCACCGTTTATCAAATTTGATCTGTCCGATCTGCCACCCCTTATCGGTGCTTTTGCGTACGGACCTGTGGCAGGTGTTCTGATCGAATTTATCAAGAATCTGATACACTGCGCTGTTACCAAATCCGCAACAGTCGGTGAGCTGTCAAATTTCATTCTCGGTGCGTGCTTTACCGCAACGGCAGGGCTTATCTACAAGCGTCACAAGACCAAGAAAACCGCAATAATCGGTGCATTTGCCGGTGCCATAGTTATGGGGCTTGCAAGCATTGTGTCCAACTATTTTGTAGTATATCCCTTTTATTACAAAGCATTTATGCCCGAGGAAGTCGTTCTGTCGGCTTACCAGGCTATTCTTCCCGGTGTAACCAGTGTATTACAGTGTCTGTTCATATTTAATCTTCCGTTTACTATAGTAAAGGGAGTTATATGCGCACTCATTGCAATCCCCATATACAAACCACTCAGGAAAATACTCAAACAGACCGATCCAAGTTAAGAAATGAACATGAAACTTCCCGTAACACTTACAGGTGCCGTAACACCCGGCAACAAAATAGGCAGACGTTTTTCCATGCCCACCGCAAACATTTACCCTAATGAGAACATTTCCGGGCTGGCCTACGGTGTCTATTATTCGACTATCACTATCGACGGGAGGGATTACTTTTCAATAACAAATCTCGGCGTTCGCCCCACCGTATCAGAAGGTAACCGGGTTAACGCCGAGACTTTTATTTATGATTTTCATGGAGACCTTTACGGAAAAATCGTTTCGGTCACACTTCTTAAATTCCGACGGAATGAGAAAAGATTCGACTCACTTGATGAACTCTACAAAACCGTAGAGGATGATTTTCGCGCCGGTGCCGAATTCCACAAGACAGACTGCCCAGTTTCATAACTGCATTTATTTAAAACTCTCTCCAAAGGAAATGTGGCCGTCTCTTACAACCACCTCCCGGAATGTTGCGTAGTGATCCGTTGTGTAAAAATATCTTTTGTTGTTAGAAATGACAAGGCGTTTTTCTCCTCTCGAAGAATCTTCGGTATCAATATCGCACTCTATATACTCCATTCCCCGAAGTGTAGGTAGAATTCGCTCATAATTTCCGAACCTGTCTCCGCCGATGGCAGCCCCCTCTTTGTAGCCGGTAAGTCTTCCTCTCTCCCAGCCTAATGCTCGCGCCTTGTTCTTGGTGAGATAGTTGGAAGGAAGCCTGTCAAACTTTTTGTAATACAAAACAACGCTTTCAAGATCGTAATAATAGCCATCCTCCCTGATATCGGCATATGACTCCTCAGCTTTACCGGCTTCTTCAGGTTCAACAGTTGGTGTAACTTTGATGATTGACTTGTTAGATGCAACTCGCGATCCATCTTCCGCTTCTTCCGTTATTTCCCTAAGCTCATCTGTCTCTTCCTCATTTATGAGCGATGTAAGGTTTATCGGTGCATTTTCTGTTGAACAGGCGCCGAGTGTACACGCTATCAGAATCAGAAGAAATACCCTGCTTAAGCGTCTAAACATTTTAATCCCCGCCTTTTGTTATGAAATTCCACAAATTCCCCATAGCCTCAGTATATCCCGCAAGGCCATGGCCGGTTATCGTTTCACTAACGTAGTATCTTATATAGCTTGTCTGTCTGAATTCTTCCCTGCTGTCAACATCGGATATATGAACCTCAATCGCGGGGATACCCACGCATTTAAGCGCATCAAGCAGTGCCACCGATGTATGCGTATATGCTCCCGGATTAATAACTATTCCATCGATTGTTCCATAACTCTGCTGAATTATGTCAACCAAATCCCCCTCGTGGTTGCTTTGGTAAAACGAAACTTCCACACCAAGTTCATCTGCCTTCTCGCGGCATAATTTAATCAGATCTTCATAGGTTTGGCGACCATATATACCAGGCTCTCTTATCCCGAGCATATTTAGATTGGGACCGTTAATAACCAGTATTTTCATCTTACTGTTGTCTGAATTATGTAAACTATCCATGATCTTCTGTGCCACACCCTTAACATCTGCATCAACATCTATTACCGTTTCTGACGACGACAGATATATGGGAAGGCGTTTATAATAGAGGGCCTTGAGATTCTCATCTCCCTCAGACAGAGGTCTGTTCCTTGTGGCAAGATCGGTCAGCTTCCTGTTCAGGAAAAAGGATCTCCCGTTAAGGGCAAGAAGTTCCCTGTTTTCGGGATCTAAGACAACTCCACCGCCGGTTGCGATTACTCTCCTGCCCACTGACGCCGCCTTATATACCGCCTGCTTTTCAAGGCGCCTGAACTCTTTCTCTCCGTCATGTGTTATACAATAAGCCGGAGTCATGAAGTTATCTGATGTAAATATATCATCCGTATCAACAAAATCAAGTCCCAGCTCATGGGCAATAGTCCTTCCGACAGATGATTTTCCGCTTCCCGGCATACCATAGAGAACAATATTTGATACGCTGTCCGTGATCTCGGCTATCACTTCCTCAATAAGCTTTTGCTCGCTGTCAGTAAGGCTTCCCACAGGATCCAGACCAAGAGCACCTCCGGCAAACAGCCTTGATGCAAAATACCCTTGCGCCACCAGCATCGGCAGTCCGCCGGTAGCCGGTATTTTGCATTTTTGAGCGTTATATACAAGCCTTGTCCGCAATGGATTATATACCACATCGATAACTGCCTTTAAGTTGACATAACTATTTATTATGTCATCAATTCTCCCATTACTGTCTCCGGTAAGGACAGGACACCCCTCTATATTGGGATACATACCGACAGGAGTTGTATTGATAAGGATTTCGCAGTCCCGATAGTCATCCTCGTACGAAACATATTTTACGGGGCAGGCGACCTTCAGACCCATATCCGACGGATGCCTTGATACCACCGTTATGGATGCGGCACCCAGTCTTGATGCCGTAACCGCTGCTGTCCTGCATGTACCGCCGCTTCCGAGTATCGTAACTTTTGCACCTTTCATGCCGATACCGGCACGCCTTGCCATATACTCGAATCCGTAAGTGTCGGTGTTATAGCCCCTGACTTCCCTGCTGCCCGAAGTTTTGGTGGAGACAAGCGTATTTACACAGCCTATCGCTTTTGCCATCTCGTCAGGAGCACAATACTTTATCGCAACCTCCTTGTAAGGAATCGTAACATTTACACCGGTAAAGTCAGCCTCGGCAAAGAAAGTGTCTATATCACTTTTTGCTATTTCAATCAGATCGTAATTATAGTCTCCGAATCTTGCATGCAAAAGCGGCGAGAAACTGTGCCCCAGTTTCTCACCGACCAGGCCGTATGTTATTTTGTTGTTCTGTTCGCTGCCCATACTCTGTTTAATTATCCGATTTCAGTTGTTTCTTCTCTACCTCTAACAGACTCTCGCTGCTCATCAGGTCTGCGATCATAAGCGCTGCCATTGCCTCTACACAAGGAACAACCCTCGGAACGATACATGCATCATGCCTTCCCTCAATTTGAAGTTCACATTCTTCCATCTTTTCTAGATCTACCGATCTTTGCGGCTTGTATATGGACGGTGTCGGCTTAACCGCTACGCGGAAAATCACGGGCATTCCGTTCGTGATCCCTCCCTGAATACCTCCGGAATTGTTTGTGATGCAGCTTACCTTTCCGTCTCTGATACAGAATCCGTCATTACTTTTTGAGCCGTAGTCGCTGCATACCCCGAAGCCCTCACCGAATTCAATGCCCTTTATCGCCGGTATTCCGAACATTCCGTATGATATTACGGATTCAACGCTGTCATAAATGGGATCTCCGACTCCTGCGGGAATTCCCGTGATTTTACATTCTATGCATCCGCCTACGGAATCGCCCTCACGGCTTGCAGCCTCCATAACCTCTATCATTTTATCTCCGGCATCCTGTGACAGGACCGGAAGGGTATGATCCGCAAGGGATGCCGTATCATCCGATACCGGATCGAATGCTTCGTCACGCACATCGCCTGCCAAGAGGATATGCGCCTGCACCTTTATTCCCCGGCGCTCAAGAATCTGCATACAAACCGCTCCGGCAAAGCACATGGGCAGTGTCATTCTTCCCGAGAAAAATCCACCGCCGGCCATATCCATTTTGCCGCCATACTTTACATATGCCACATAATCAGCATGCGAAGGACGGGGTATGGTTCTCATCTTCCTGTAATCGCCTGATCTTGCATTAGCGTTTACAAACTTTGCCACAAGTGGTTCTCCCGTAAGGTTTTCCCCGTCAAGTCCCCGCAAGATCTGCGGCTCGTCTGTCTCCTTACGCGCCGTGGTATACCGGGCGTTTCCGCCCTGCCGCCTCTTAAGGAACCTGTTTATTGCATCTATGTCTATCTTCTCGCCTTCAGGCAGACCTTCTACGGTAACGTCTATCGACTCCGAGTGGGATGCCCCGGCAACTGTTATTCTTATGTTTTCTCCAAGCGTAAATGACATGTATCTCCTCACTGACTGCCCTGTTGCCAAAATCCTGCGTATTTTACAGCATTACATGATGCATACCGAGTTGTTCTATTACATCATAAAACCCCGGATATGATTTGTTAACCGCCATTGCGTCTTTTATAATGACCGGTTCTTTTTCGGCAAAGGCTATGGCAGCGGCTGCCATCGCTATTCTGTGATCGTTTCTGCTGTCTATTGTTATCGTTTCTGCAACCGGCCTGTTCATCCCCTTCCCGTGGACGATCATGTTCTCGTGACCCTCGTTCCGAGTTATGTCAACCTTTACTCCGACCACGGAAAGCATATCGGTTACTGCATCAATCCTGTCGCATTCCTTGATCCGCAGTCTTTCAACATTTCTGAAAATACTGTCTCCCTCATTATAAGCCGCCACTACCGCAAGTGCCGGGACAAGATCGGGTATCTGCGAGCAGTCTGCATCAATACTTCTGTAGGGATTGCCGCAAACCCTGTATCCACAGTTTACCCCGTTGCCGGATCTTCTGATGCTTACTCCGAATTTATCAAGAAGACTTGTAATCTCCCGGTCACCCTGGATACTTTCGGAATTAAGTCCCTCTATCATTATATCCTCAAATCCGCTGCCGCACCCGAGTGATGCTATGGCCATAATATAGGCGGCATTTGACCAGTCGCCCTCGGCGGCGATCAAAACAGCATCATCTGTGCTGCAGTCATACCTACAGTCAGCTTTATAATGCAATCCTTCCTGTGCCTGATATGAGACAAAGCTTCTATTCTCTGCTTCGCAGTCCACCCCGAATTTTTCCAGCACATCCACCGTCATATCTACATACGGTGCCGACTCAAGCTCTCCATCTATCATAAGAGTTGATTTTCCCTCAAGAAGAGACAGCATAAACAGCAGTCCGGTAATGAACTGGGATGAAACGTTTCCTGCAATTTTATAATCTCCGGCACAAGGTTTTCCCGAAAGCGTAATAGGCAGGTAATCGGAACTTACCGAAACACCTGCGGATCTTAACACATCACAAAGGGGACCCATGGGACGAGTGGGAAGCTTTCCCGAGCCGGTAACGGTCACATTATCCGCAAACAAAGGAGCTACAGGAAGAATAAACCTTGCCGTAGATCCGCTCTCCCCGCAGTCGAGTACCAACGGATCAGAGCTGCCTTGATCCCGGCACAATTTTGCCCCTTCAAAAAGCGATCTCTGAGCCGTAAACAGATATCCCTTTTTCTCTCCGCTATCCCGGGAAATCTGCTCTACAGATATGTATCCGCCAAGGGCATTTATAACCCTTATTGTAGCTTCCATATCCTTGGACAGTATGTTGGAGGATATACTCACTTTATCCTTGCAAAGAGCGGCTGCAAGGAGAAGTCTGTGAACGTATGATTTTGACGTTATTGCCGTAACAGTTCCCGATACGGCCCTGCCTTTTTCAAGCTTTATATCCATATATCAATGATTACTCTGTTCCGCAAGCTCATCATTTTCCTTGCGTACTCTTCCGTCCCGAAGGAGTGCTACCAGTTTGTCCCTGTTGCGCTCTGACAGCGCTTTTCTGTATTCAGACAGGTTTTTCGACA
>DGUG01000042.1 GCA_002394535.1 Lachnospiraceae bacterium UBA4316 | reverse complement strand
GAAGGTGCAAGACCGTTTATCGTCTTGACAAACAGAAGCGCTCCGAACTTATCGTTAGGATTCTTGACTCTCATATTACCGACGATAATATCACCGGTCTTGAGTCCAAATCTTCTGATTTGGCTAGGTGCAACATATACGTCATCATCTCCGGGAAGATAGTTTTCGCTTCGGATAAACCCGTATCCATCGCTCATGACTTCAAGAATACCTCTTGCCTCTTCTCCCGAATCAAGAAGCTTCTTCTCTTCAGAAAGCTCGGATTCTTCGCCAACCGCAGTTCTTCTGTCATCATCGGACGCTTTTTTCGAAGTCTCTCCGTCTTCCGTCTTGGCGGCTGTCGCTGCTTTCTTAGAAGCATCAGCTCCATCCGTTGATTTTGCGGCAGCCTCTCTTGCATCAAGAGCAAGCATTGATTCTACGAGCTCGCTTTTTTTCATAAGAGATATTCCCTTGATATTGCGGGCCTTGGCAATGTCTTTGAGTGCCGTAAGCGACAACGATTCATACTTTTCCCTTGTCATATAACCTCCTTCATAAGCAGACAATTATAATCTTTTTTGACTTTTTTATTTGTAATCATTATTATATAGCCATGACCGAACCGCATACCCTTACCAAGTTAATAGTGCTTTATATGCTTGACAAGGTTGATTTTCCGATCACCAAAGCTCAGGTTTATGATTTTATCCTCGAAAAGGAATATGCCAACTATTTTACGCTGACACAGGCGACATATGAGCTTACCGAAGACGGATACATCGAATCGTCCTCCACCCATTCGGCAACTTTTCTGAAGTTGACCGATAAAGGGCGTGATACGCTGACTTTTTTCCAAAACCGTATCTCGGAAGGTATCAGAAACGATATCAACACATATTTTGAGGATAACCGCTTCGAGATCTCCAACAGAGTGTCGGTAATGACCAATTACTACCGGAGTGCAAACGGCGACTACGTTGCCGACCTGTCGGCCAGAGAAAAATCCGAGGATCTTATCAATATCAGGATCAACATGCCTACCGAGGAATCTGCCCAGAGTATTTGTGAACACTGGCGTGAAAAATCATCCGATATCTATTCATTCATCCTGGAAAATCTGCTTTAACTTATACGAATCTGTTTTGTGATTTGTCATATTCGTAATCTATCGCCAGGAGTCTGTTCTCTATATCCTGCCGGTCGACACCCAGATCTTCGCACATTTCATCAAGACTCTTATAATAATCACGAAGTTTCAGATTGACAAAGCTAAGCAGCATTGCCGGATCATTAGGTAATTGCATTTAGAAAGTATCCTTCAAAGTTCTGATAACGAGCTGCTGCTCGAGTTCATATCTGTTCTGTATTTCCGAAACATTCGGATCAAGATATCGTATATCACTCTTTTTGAGCCTTACCGTCTTCTCACGTTTACTCGTTAAATGGAAATAATTATCAGAGAATATTGCATCGGCCTGCAGCAGATCAAGTTCGACAAATGCGGCAAAACCGCCGGACATCATCCGTATTACATACTCATCGGCAAGTTCTATAACGGAATATGATATGGAACTTCCCTCAAGATTCAAATATTTATACTTAACGAAAACATCAATCTCCGTTGACTGTATATTACCGTCCTCATCATAGAACTCCGCCTCCACGAACACGCTGTTTTCCATACCCGCAATCAGGTCGGTATAATCAATCTCGCAAACCTTCATGGCCGAGAACGGTGCAAGATCCACTTCGAATTCCTGTTCATGAAGGAGCCTGAATTCCATAGTCTGAAGTGAAAGCTTGACTCTTCTCGTCTCAAAATCCCTTGTTTCGTTTACTATGTAAGGACTGATTACATTGCCGTGCCGCTCTATTGATCCTGCGATCTGGGCAAAGAAATATTTCGAGAAATACTGAAGCGGCTTCCATCTGCCGAAATAATCGATACTCGACCATGATGCAACCGGCCAGCTGTCATTAAGCTGCCAGAAGAGAGTTCCCATCGTGCATCCCCTGTTTCTCCTCCAGTGTTCTACTCCGTGCTTGATTGCAATAGCCTGAAGTATCTGGGTTAAATACAGGGTACTTTCAAAATCCTTGGGGAACAGAAAATTATGGGACAGGTAGAATATAATCTTCCCGTTCGCATCTTTGTTCTTCTGGTGATTTTCCATGACCTTGGAAAAAATATTCCGATCCTCTTCGTTCGTAAATGTCTTGACAGTCTTGATAGAAGGGAATGACTGGAATCCGAATTCCGAGACAAAACGCATATTATGCCTATCATACTCTTCGAAATCCTTGAGTCCGTGCCAGACATCCCAGAAATGTGCATCTCCTCTTGTCTCGTCGGACGGCTTGTCAAACCGTCCCCCCGAGGAAGGTGACGAGGGCCAGTAAAATGTCTGCGGCGCACATTCCCTCGCAATACCCGGGATGATATCCTCAAACATTCTCAGGTAATCCTTACGCAGTTCATCGGAATGCCCCTTGAAGCTGTCCCATTCAACCCAGGCTTCCTCCATCTCGTTGTTACCGCATATCAGGCCAAGGCAGGCGTGGTGGCGAAGCCTCCTGATGTTATCCTCTGCTTCGGCTGTAATACTCTTTGCAAAATCATCTGTCAGGTCATAGATATTGCACGCAAACATCATATCCTGCCATACTATCAGGCCATACTCATCGCAAAGGTCATAGAATGTATCCGAGGGATAATATCCCCCGCCCCATACGCGGATAGTGTTGAAATTACACTTAACGGCTGATTTTAACAGATAATCTATCTTCTCTTTCGTAATAAAAGAATATATCGTATCCTCCGGAACGTAATTGGCACCCATGGAGAATATCCTGACGCCGTTTACAACAAAGCAGAATTCCTTACCGAACTCGTCCTTGTCTGTGGAGACGGTCATTGTGCGAAGACCTATCCTGTATGACTTGGAATCCCACTGGTTACCGTTCATATCAAGTGCGAACACACTGACCGTGTACAGCGGCTGGTCTCCGAATCCCCGTGGCCACCACAGCTTGGGGTTATCTATCTCCATTGAAAGAGTAACGGAATCTTCGGTAAGCGTTTCCGTGATAGCTGAAACTTTTCCGTCGGGAGTTACAAGTTCCGCCTGAATAATGTAATGATCCT
>DGUG01000144.1 GCA_002394535.1 Lachnospiraceae bacterium UBA4316 | reverse complement strand
CACGCTTTCGACCCGTGAGGGGGTCGGGATAGGATTCGGCAAAGCGGTACTTGCCTGTGGGTGTTTGACGGATGTACATACTCACACCTCCATTTCGTGTGCTCTGATTTCAATAAGGCCTGTCGGTAGGTCGCTGTCGAAGTCTCCTCTCATGATGTGATCTATCTCGTGCTTGTAGGCTTCGAGCCTTGCTCGGTCGCATAAGGTTTCGTTAATACAGATTGTGTACCAATCATCTTTCCGCACTACATAACTTCTAATTCTTGACGGCATGGAAATGACGTATGTGCGGATGTTATCAGGACATCTTTTCAATGAATTTTGTAACAAGTTCTACATCCTCCGGTTTAAGATTAGCTGATGCTTTGAAGAGCACGCCGTATTCGGGATTCGTGCGGAGACGATCCGTTACGGCTTGGACGACTTCGTTGTCATAGTATTCGGTCGGGTGTCCGTCGGGGAGGACTTTGGGATTCTCTTCCAGCAAATCAGATAATTCACAATTCAGCCAAACGCAAATAGCTTGAAGCTTGTCCGCTCTCGGAATCTTTTTACCATTTGCCCAGTCGGAGGCGGTCGCAGATGATACTTTCAGATGCCTACAAAGGTCGGCTTGTGTCTTATCCCGTTCCGCCAACATCCTTCTTAAATTCTCACCGAAGATTTTCTTTAAATTCTCATCCATGATCGTTCCTCCTTTATGGGTTTCTTCTTATTGTTATATTAGCGCAAAACTAGTAATTAAACAACAATTTTACGAATATTTTTTCGCTTTTAGCTTGACAACTCGCTTATAGCTAGTATAATAGAGTCATGCAGTAACTGTTGGCTAGCATAAATAGAGAAAAGGAGATTAAGACATGGCAACAGCAAAGAAAGAAGCAACTATCGAAATCAGACCTATCAGCGTTAAGAAGGTTGCAATCAGAATAGTGGGAGATACTCCGCTTATCGTTCATGCGTGGAGCGAGAAGGCAAAGCGCCAGATGCTTGAGGCTCAGCAGAAGACAACGAAGACAAAGGCTCGTGAAATCCGTAGACCTTTTGAGGACTTTGTTAATTCCCTGTATTGGCTGACGGAGAAGCCTACGGCAGATACAGACGAGGAGCTTGAGGATAAATTCGTCGAGGCTGTCAACAATGGCGCAAAGTTCGGTTTTCCGGTTGGAGGCATTAAGCAGAGTGCAAACAGTGCCGCGTACCGTATGGGTTGGGTAACAAATCAGATGGCTCTGCGCGGATCCTATTTTCTTTCTACTGAATGGGGAGAATTTGCAGAAATCAAAGGATGCGCTCCGGAAATGCGCGAAGATATGGTTCGCGTCGGAATCGGCGGCACTGACCTGAGATACAGAGGCGAGTTTGCAAGCTGGTACATGGATCTCGTGATCGAATACAACGAAAACGGTTCCATGACGATTGAACAGATTATTAACTGCATCAATGCAGGTGGATTCGCTTGTGGCATCGGAGAATGGCGTCCTGAAAAAGACGGGAGAAACGGCATGTATCACGTAGAAGAAATCAAGTAATCCCGGCAGGCTAGGTAAGGTCGAGTTTGGGCGCGCGGGGCATCGCGGGGCGAGGATTGGTACTGTGCGGTAGGTATGAGGCATGGAGTGGCAGGCGAGGCTTGCTTTGCTAAGTCGTGGCGAGCCATGGCGAGGATAGGCTTGGTAAGGCAGGAAAGGCAAGCTCCGTCAAGGATGGGCGCGTTGAGTTGCGTCTTGGCATGGTGTGGCAGGCACGTTTGGGTACTGCAAGGCGGTGTACGGTCGAGTATGGCCCGGAAGGGCATGGCGAGGTAAGGCAGGTATGTTTGGGCTTGGCTGTTCGGGGTAGCGTTTGACTGGCTAAGGTTGGATACGGCAGGTTACGGCAGGCGAGGTGAGTTGCGGCTAGGCGATGCAAGGAGCAGCTTGGTTTGTCATGGCAAGGTTGTGCAAGACAGGGATCGGCATGGCAGGCGGGTTGAGGGATTGTGTGTTTAGGCGAGGCGCGATCCGGTATGTTGAGATATGGTAAGGCAGGCTTGAAAAGCCAGAAAGGAGGTATACAGATTGGTATACAAAAGGAAATATAGTTATGCAGTGAACGCATACAATGTACCTGCGGAAGTTGTAGGCAAGACGCTAGAAGCAATCGAGAAGCGCGACGGAACGGTTACAAAGGAATCTTTCCTCGAAGAGTCTCGTCCGGAAGAATCTCCGACGCACAGCATGTTTGAATGGAACGATGAGGTTGCGGCAGAGAAGTATAGGCTTGTGCAGTCAAGGACTATCATCAACAATTTGCGCGTAGAAATTGTTCCGAACGAGGGCGAGGATCCCAAGATAGTAAAAGCATTTGTCGACGTAACGGACGGGAGACAGCGCGAGAAAGCCAGATACATAAACTTTTCCAGTGCACTTTCCGATGACAAATCGAGGGGAATTGTTTACCGAAATGCCCTCGCGGAGTTGAGAACTTTCAAGGGAAAGTACAAAGGCCTGCGCGAACTCGAGGCTGTATTTGCCGCAATCGATGAGTTAGGCGCATAATAAAAAAAAGAAAGGAGAAAAAATTTGAAGGTAACAATAAAAGCACTTCGCGTGAATGCGGATCTGTCTCAGCAGGAGGCAGCAACAGCACTCGGCATTACTCCGAGAACGCTCCAGAATTGGGAGAGCAATATCACAGCACCGACAGCGCAGCAGCTTGTGAGGATCTGTAATGTTTACGGCTGTACGCTGAATGATATTTTTTTGCCTTCTAAGCTAGCTAAAAGCGAGGAAGAGTAAATAAAAAGCGAGGGAACACTATGAAACAATTTCTCACCATATCGGAAGCCTCCGAACAGCTCGGAGTTTCCGAACAGTACGTCCGTATGCTCATCACGGGCATTCGGAAGAATACGCCAAACCGTTATTATGTCTCGGACATCTTCAGCGGTGGGAGAGTCGCTGTGAGGTTCGTAGCCTTGCAGGACTACGCAAAGTACCGGGACTGCATCGAGACCGCTCCGCCCTATGATCCTGTTCGGAGAGAGGCAGAGTTGGGCATAACAGAGGGTCAGACACATCTGATGAATATTTCAGCTCATGACATAGCACTGGAGCTCTTCCGGATGTTCGCGCAGACCGCAGGAGGAGCAACATGACGACGATCAGTATCCGGGTGGAACCTACCGACAAAGGCATCCGGGCATACATCAACACAGAATCAAACGGAAACATATACGCTTCCCGGATAAGAGAACCGTTCTCGAAGGAGCCGTTCTACATCTTGGATGGGAAAAGACACGAGCTTAAAGACCACGAAAAGAAAAAGCTCCGGGAACTGATTGATGAGGTAAAAAATGATGGAAGAGAGATTAACAAATGCTCTATTGGACGGCATCGCTAAAGGCATCGGATACACGCTGGCAGGAATCGTCATGGCTCTTGTCCTGATCCTGCTTATGTTCGGATCTCCGGAGAGCAAAACGAAAATGGTATGCGAACCACCGTGCATGATAAGAGCGAATATTTGAGGAGGGAGCAGGCATGATAGCCAGGAAGCCGGTCACGCATTACGTGACACCGGGAACAGAGAACTTCTTGCACGGCGCGGAAACATACAGAAAAAAGCAATACATCAATGATGAACGCATGAACCGTCAGAGCGCGCTCATCACGAAGTTAAAAGCTCCGGGGTTGACGCAGGATCAATGCGGAACATGGAGCTCCGAACAGCTTATGGAGCTCTGGAAGCTCCGCTACGAGCGCAAGCCGAAATTCACCTACGACCAGCTCATGAAGCGGTTTAAGGTCAAGAACTCATGGGATATCGTGAATACGCTCTGCCTGCTCCAGAACAGGCAACGAACAGGGATTGACATGTGGACACCGCTCGAAGGGAAGCCAAGACCGGAGCCGACAAGGCCGGTCATCGTCAAACAGAAACGAAAACCATACAAGATTAATGAGAACGTTAAGGACTACGTCCGCATGAGCGGAGCAGGGTACACCGTCAAGGAGATTGCAGACCTTTACGGGTGTAGCCGGGAGAACGTACGGAAACGCCTCCGTAAAATGCAGAGAGAACGGGCAGGTGAATACGCCGACCTGCTTGCGGAAGGTAGAAAGCAAAAAAGACCCGAACGCCAGGGGTAAGGGTGAACGGGTCAGGAATTAAGACAAGTTAAGTATAGCATGAAAGGAGAAAGATATGGAAGAAATGATTAACAGAAAGAACGAACTTTTGCTTGGGGCGTCAAAGAAACTTATTGACGTGGGCGAAATAGCCCGGATGCTTGAAGGTGTTGATTTCGATAGTGCAATCTCCGCAAGAATATTCTGCAAGGTTGTAGGTGAATATCTCCGCAATACCTCTTATGGTGCCTACGCCATGCGAGAAGAAGCAGACAAGGCACTGCCGGAAGCGGTCGAGGTACCAGAAGATGAAAGCAACGTGTGAGATTTGCCACAAGCCAATCGAGGAAGCGAAATGCATAATCCTCTCACCGTTCGACCACAAATATTGCCACCTGTCCTGCTTCCGAGGGCGCATCACAGACGCTTTCTCGGATGTCATTGGAACGCAGGATGATTTGATCGATGAACTGGTTGCGGATGCGTGCGAGGATATGCTGATTGGACACACACCATCGGAAGTGGAGGAGCCAATCTATGACGGAAGCGTATGAAGAAGTAAAGAAACGTATTTACCGCCTGCTCGAAGAAATTCCGTCTGATGCTGTGACGGAGAAATATGTGGCGAGCAGCCTCCGGGACTACACGCAGGCATTGTTGAACATTGAAAAACTTACGAAAGGAGATAAGACATGGGAGCCGTAATTGGAGTCATTGGCGAGTCTGGTTCCGGTAAGACGACATCGATGCGGAACCTTCCGCCAGATGAGACATTCTACATTGACGCCGACAAGAAGGGGTTGAACTGGAGGGGCTGGAAAAGCCAGTACAACACGGAGAAGAAAAACTATCTTTGCTCCGACAGTTTCGCAAATACGAGCAGGATGCTCGACCGCATCAACAAAGAGGAGCAGTTCAAACACATCAAGTACGTTGTCATCGACACCCTCAACGGGATGATGGTAGCGGAAGAGATGCGGATCCTCGCTATGCAGGGTGGAGATAAGCGGTCAGCATGGACAGACCTCGCACAGCATGGGTGGGGGATTGTGAACAAAGCTCTTGAGCTCCGGGACGACGTAACGGTCATTATTCTTTGTCATTCCGAGACGGTCTCGGACGATAACGGAATTGTTAAGACAAGGATTAAGACGAACGGGCGGAAGCTCGAAAAGCTTGTCCTGGAAAGCAAGATGACAACGGTCGTTTGGGCTGTCAGGCAGGACGGAAAATACAAGTTTATTCTTTCCGCAGACAACAGCACGGCGAAAGTTCCGCTCGGAGCGTTTGAAACAGATGAGATTGAAAACGATATCACGATCGTTCTCAAAGCATTGGAGGAGTATTGATGATAAAGAGCAAATATGGCCTCTATCTTGAGAGCGACAAGTGGAAACAGATAAGACAAAAGATACTTGAGCGAGACGGCTACAAGTGCAGAATATGCGGAGCAAATTACAATCTGCACATTCATCATTTGACATACAAAAGACTTTATGACGAGAACAAAGACGATTTAATTACCGTTTGTGAATCATGCCATAAAGCCTATCACGAACTAGACAGAATGTCGGAACTCGTCAACAAGCAGGATAGAGCTGAAGAGCAAGCCTCCATAGAACAACAGCGCGATTATTGGGAGCGGCGTATACAAGAGAAGAAAGAACAAGAACGGCAGAATCGGGAAACAGTCGAAAGAACAATCTGGAAAAGATTCGCCGAAATATACGATTCTCATGATTACGCAAGCGGCGGAAAGTTCGATTTATATGATTGGGCTGTTTTAAATGGAGTACTAGAAAAAATAACGAAAGACATTGACTCGAATTCCTATTGGTACGTCAGCAATCAAGCACTTCGGAACTATGTCGTGTTCAGAAGATGCGAAAAGCTCATGGATTGCATGAATAAAGGGCTGACGGCATATGATATTGAAAAGTCAACGCTTTTAGGAAGGAGCTTCATCAGAAAATGGTACAGACGTGACAAGCTCGACGCAAAAATCGCTGAAGGCCGTGAAATATTCAAAAACATTAAAGAGGAGGACTAAGACTACATGGCATTACCAACCTACGACAAAT
>DGUG01000060.1 GCA_002394535.1 Lachnospiraceae bacterium UBA4316 | reverse complement strand
AATTCTTCCATAGCCCGGGTCAACAAATCCCCATCTGCAATACCTGTACGCTTAATCACTTCCACCCTTGTCATTCCGCTACTTTTTTTCGCTATAGCTTCCATGATCGCCAAATGCTTTTTCGAATTTCTGAAAAGAGAGCTGAACAAACGCTCATATTCATAGTACAACTGTCCGTTTTTACTGAATAAAAGCACATCTATATTCTGAGCCAGACTCAGTCTTCTATCATACATCGAAAGATAAAAAGGAATCCCACCAAATACCATGTAACTATCGATGATGTCCTCTTTTTCCAGATGGATATCACGCGATCTGTAGTAATCCTCACATTCTGCCAAAGAGAATGGCTGCAAATGAATCTGCTTTGTAACACGATTATAAAATCCACCATGATCCGCAAGTATATTATTAATTATCCATGATGTGGCCGAACCACAGACGATAAGCAGTAAATCCTTTTGAGAAGATGCATAGCTGTTCCAGAAATGATCAAGCGCGCTCTTAAAGTCGGATCTTGGGGTGTCCATCCACGGAAGTTCATCCAGAAATACAATTCTCTTTCCCGATACCGGATCCCTGTATATATGTTCATCCGACAGTAATGATTTCAGCGCAGCAAAGGCTTCTCTCCAATTTCTGTAACAATCCCCTGCCGGAGTGCCGTATTCTCTCAAGCTATCTGTAAAATATGCCAGCTGTTCCCGAGTCTTCGTACTTGATACCCCGGTCGCATAAAACGAAAAACGATTATTAAAGTACTCTTTGATAAGGTACGTCTTTCCTACACGACGACGTCCATATACCACCAGGAATTCGGACTGATTTGATTCAAGACATTCGGACAAATACTGTGTTTCTTTTTTTCTGCCGATCATAAGTACCCCTCCTAAATCTATCATAATCATCTGAAACCGTCTGGAAAAAGTATGTTTCAGATGATTATAATGTGTTTTATTATACAAATCCATCTGAACTTATATAATTATATATTATTCCGGTTATGACTTCAATCATGAAATATGTAAAAAAACGTATCGATTTTTGCTATAATATTCCCCGATATGGATAATGTGCAGATAAATGAAAATAAGGATACTCTGGTCAGGTTCTGGCCCATATTTATAGGTTCTACGCTTACGGCACTATTGGAATGCGTGGGTGTTTTTCTTGATGAAACTGTGACCGGACAGCTCTTTGATGACTCGGTCTTCGGTGCCATAAACGTTATCGAACCTTATGTTTCTGTCATAAACTTCATTTCCTACCTCATATGTGTCGGAGGCGGCGCACTGATAGTAAGAGCACACGGGAGCGGCAACAGGCAAAAAATGACCGATATCTTCAGTCATTGCCTGACATGCTGCCTTGGAGTTTGCGTTCTGTTCTTTATTATATTCGCTGTTTTTGAAAGACCGCTTATCAGCTTTGTTACGGATGGAGGGTCGATGTATGAGCACGCCCTCGCTGCATTTTTCTGGAAGAGGTTTCATATTATTCCGATCGTCTTTTATGCCTTTTTGTTTACTTATGTTCTGTATATGGGCGGCGCCGTATTCTGCTCTGTAGCCTCCGTACTGGAACTGTTATCCAATTTAGTCCTGTCTGTCATACTTGGAAAACATATGGGAGTCGGCGGAATAACATTGGCCTCTTTTCTGGCATCATGCCTGTCTCTTTCTGTCCTGCTGCTGTTCTTCATACCTAATGATAGACACATTCCCGTAAAGCTCCGATTCGAACGGCGGCTTGCATATGACATCCTGCTGCTTGGTTTTGGCGAAAGCAGCATTTTCATTGCGGAAGCCCTTATAGAAGGGGGACTGAATTATATTTCCCTCCACCGCTACGGTCTCGCAGGCGTAGTAGTCATATCCGTAGTTATCAACCTGTTTGAAATTGCGGCATATGTTACGGAGGGCATCAGCGAATATGAAACTGTAGCCGTTAATGAATTTATCGGCAGTAACAGAGCGGATAAGCTTGATCGCTCCATGAAAATCACATTGCTGTCTGCTGTGGCCGAAGGGTTTGTTTTCTTTTTGATCTTCTATATAGCAGCACCTTATATTCCGGTCCTGTTTGGCATTGACAGCGAAGAATATGCCACGCTTTCTGCTTCCTGCATACGGATCCTGGCATTTTGTCCCGTATTCATTGCATTAGACAGGATAATTGCGGTATTTTACCAGTACACCGGTCATATCAACCGGACTGTAATCCTTTTCCTGTTTTCGTGGGGCATACTTCCTGTTTTGTACGGATGGGGATTTTCGTTTATATCCATTCAGGGCATGAGTTTCGCCTTGATTTTATCCGCTTTAACCGTCCCCATATGTATGATTGTTTATTATTCGGTAATAAAACATGAAAAACCGCTTCAGACGATCAGGCAGTAATAATAATATAAGCGAAGCCGCGGCAGCCCTTGGAATCTTTGCCGCTTTCGGCACTGTCATGTACTTTAAGGGGCGCCTGCTGCCCAAATACGCGGATGACTACCCGTATTCATTCATATGGGACGGCAAGCACCACGGCAACCTCACATTCGGAAAAAAGGATTACAAAAGGGTCCGCAACTTCAAGGATCTTGTAAAATCGCAGATATCACATTACAAGACGTGGGATGGGCGTACTATAGCGGAATCACTCGTGCAGATCTTTCTGATGAGCGATGATAAAAAGCATTTTGACAGAGCAAACACCGCAGCAATGCTCGCACAGCTTGCCATCTGCGGAAAGCTCGGCAAAGGCAGAAAATACACAAGCATACTGACTATTCCGACTGCTCTTACACTTACGGCCGGATTCTGGACCGGTGCACCCAATATAATGGGATCGTGCTTCTGGCTGACAGGTTCGATGAATTATCTGTGGCAGGGGCTCTCGCAAACATCATTCCTTCTTCCGTACAGTTTTAACTATCACGACAGCAAATATTCGGCAAATCCTGCTCTTATGGGACTTTTGGGTCTTCTTGCGGGCTGGTCGACAGAAACCGGAGCCGGAGCAGCCTTAATGCTCTCATCCCTTGCCGTTGCACGAAAAATCATACGCCGCGATACTGTGGCTCCCTGGTTGATAAGCGGGCTCGCAGGTATCGTGTCCGGACTCATACTTTTGCTTATCGCTCCCGGAAACCGCGTGAAATTTCAATATGAATCAGAATACAGTGATACACTTCCGATGGACATGGATGACAGGCTGCCGGGCTATGTCCCCGCGCATATGCTGTATACTCCGGAAATGTTCAAAGCTTTCTTCAAGGAAGGTTTTCTCCCTACAGTATTAAAGGAACTCCCGCTTCAGATACCGGTCGCACTTTACTTTATACAGAATAAAAACCGGTATCCTCAAACAACACTATACCTTATGGCACTTGAAGCAACAGCTCTTGCGATTCCCTCGGTTATGATGCTCTCTCCCGAATACCCCAGAAGAGCAACCTATCCTTCGATTCTCTATGTTCTTGCGGCTGCGGTACGCTCCTGTGATATGATAAGGTTTGATGAAATTCCTATTCCCAAAAAGCTTCCTTACATTATCGCCGGGATACTGGGCATAAACCTGCTCGCAAGCCTGCTTGTAGATGCCGAGATCACATGCTCGATAGAAGACGAGGTTCTGGAGATAAAAAAGCACGGCAGGGATGAGGATGTAACCGTTCCGGTACCGCATCTTCCTCCGGTATACTCTTTTCTGGCACTCGATAATTCCATAAGCTGGGATATATGTATGGGGGTTGGGCTTGATAACACGGAAGATCCGTATAATATGGCTGCTGCCGAATACTACGGGGTCAAAAGCATTTTTGTGGAAGATACCAAAAGCCCGTATGATCCGGACAGTCTGCGGTCAGTGATCTTAGGACTGACACACCCCGTCAGGAGTTTTATAAGGCGTATCAAAGAACTCATCAAGGGAACGAATGTAGTATGAAATTATCTTTTTTTGAAGGCAAGCATACAAAAAGGCGTAAAAGCAGACATTCCGTCGGATATCTCGGGAAGGCAAAGGTAAGAAACCTGTTTTTTGTTTCTCTTGCAGGCTCTCTTATGACCGTACTCAGCGATGCTACCGACGCTTTGATAGTAGCCAATCTCATAGGGCCCGATGCTGTAGCCGGTACAGTTCTGGTTGCTCCGTTTTTTACATTCGGAATGATTTTTGAGATATTGGTAAGTACGGGCGCAGCCGTTCTGTATACAAGAGCTGTCGCTGACTATGACTCGAAAAAGGCACGAGAGATTCTCGGAATGTCCGGAGCAATAGCTGTTATATTCGGGGCTCTCCTCTCCCTTGCCGCATTTACCGGACAAAACCTTTTCTTTGACATGATGGGTGCCGAAGGGGCAGTCCGCTCATACGGCGAACAGTATTTCTACTTCTACAGGTTTACATTCCTGATTAACCCTCTTACTTCTCTTCTTACCGAAATAGTTTATATAGACGGAGATGAAATAACTTCAACAGCAAGCGAAGCCGTGGTATTTATCGGAAATGCCGTCTTTTCGATCATACTTGTTCATTACATGGGGATACTCGGCGCATCGCTCGGTTCGGCGATAGGACTGGTTATGTCTTTCCTGCTTCTTGTGTCCCACTTCTTCAGAAAGAAGTACAGGGTAAAACCCGTTGTCATCTTCCGAATGTCCGATATAAAGGAAATCCTTATTATAGGTGGTACCGATGCGATAAACATCGGCTGCGACTGCTTATATTCGCTTCTTATAAATGCATTTATCGTGCATATGTTCGGAGCGGGATATCTTGTTCTTCTGGCGATCGCAACCATGATCTATGACCTGATGTCTCTTGGCGAGGGAGTGAGCGAGTCGATGAAGACAATGCTGCTTTCATATCACAGTGATTCCAACATTGATGCAATGAAGAATCTTCTGAAGTTCGGTATACGGGTACTTCTTATCATAGGCAGTGTGTTTATTGCGGTACTATTTTTCCTTGCACCCATCTTCCCGCGTATGTACGATATAGCCGATCCTGATCTTGCACAAAAAGCGATTGTCGCATGCAGATTATGCTCCCTTTCCTGCATCCCCTGCATCCTGCTGTCGATCTTTTCGGAATACTATACAAATATAGGAAAATACAGGATCACGGTTCTGTCTAACACTCTCGATTCCATTGTTGTAAGGATAATCCTGAACACTTCACTCGGTCTGCTGCTTGGAATAAACGGGATATGGCTCGGCGAAGCACTCTGCACATATGTCACTCTTGCGCTTTCTTCAATCTACGTGATCCGAAAGTACGGGAAGGATGATTTTCCGTTCCTTATCGGCGACAATGCAAGTGCCTCACAAAACTTCAACTTCAGGATTACCGAACTTGATGCGGTAAGAGTAAGAGATGAGGTAAATGATTTTCTGCAGGATCAAAGCGTTCCCGGCAAGATCAGAAATATGGTAATGCTGCTGTTTGAGGATATTTCAATGCTGATACTTGACGTCAATAAAGATGCTGATGACGTTAATGCGGATGTGTTCGTCAATTGCAGGGATGAGGCCGTAAATGTCGTGATATGGTACGACGGCGAAGAAGTCAATCTGTCCGATGAAGATATGCTGCCTACGGGAATACGGACATATCTCGTTGCATCCCTTATCGGAAGATTCTATGACAAGAAATACCAGCCTACGGCCGGATATAACCGGATGAGCTTTATGGTACCTTATAACATGTCTTCTTCTACCTTTTCGCCCTCATAATCAGGTGCCGCAGGGTCCGATACTATGACATCCGACTCGTTGAGGCCGCTTATCACTTCGGTATATGCCGAATCTTTAACACCCGCTGCGATATAGCGTCTTCTTACCACATGGTTTTCATCGGTCGTAAAAACATAGCTTCCCGAGTCATCGACGTATACACAATCGTTCGGAACCGTAAGTGTATCGCTTATGTTTTCAAGCTTTATCGTAACATCGGCTTCCATTCCGACTATCAGCGGATCCTCTGTGTAAATGTCAACACTTACCTCTGCCTTGGCTTTACCTGATGAATCGGTCTGGGCATATTGGCTGATATTTGAGACTGCTCCCTTATATTCGGCATTTCCGATCCTGATCTCGGCGTACTGCCCTTCCTTTATCGACGTGATGTCATACTTGGAAACAAGGAGTCTTACCATGTAACTGTCGGCTTTTTGCATTTCAATGACAGGATTTCCCTTTTCGACAACCGCGCCCGTATCAACATAGCACTTCGTGATAACGCCGTCGGAAGGAGAAACGCTCCCGCCGCTTGCCTTTTCAAGTTCCTTTAATGCTTCATCAAGAGTCAGCTCGTCGAGAGCCGCATTTTTCTCGTTTCCCAAAAGCTCGTCATATGCTTTTACCATTGACTGGGCCGTGTCTCTTTCGGTCCTTGCATCGCTCCACAGTCTGGTCACGGTCTCAAGATCGTTCTGCAGTGACTGGTATTGGTTGTATGTTGCGGGGTCCATTCCCTCTATCGGAAGACAGATTATATCTCTCTTGTTTTTGCTTATCGCACTGTTTGTTTCTGATATTTTATCCTGAAGATGCCTGGCTTCTTCGGTAAGTTTCGCGACATTCGACTTGTTTTCGGTCAGTTCCGCCTTCTTGAGTTCCGCCTCAATCTTGGCTAATTCCGACTGGTTAGACGAAACCTCGTTCTCCATTTTCTGGATATCGTTTTCTATGATCTGAGTCTTGGCCTTCCTGTCGTAATCTTTGCTGTATGTTCCGGAGTCAAGTGCCATGATATTAAGCTTGAGCGTAGCATATACGACCTCACACTGGCTGATCATCTGGTTTGCCTTGGCAACCTTCGCCTTGTTCTCGGAGCGGCTCTTATTTATCGCATCGACTATCTGCTGGTCATAATCAAGCGTGATCCTAGCAACGTCTATTGCATTTTCCTGTTTTTCTGTCGCATAAGAGAGCAGAACATCGCCTTTGTGTACTCTCTGGCCGACATTAACGTTTTTGGCTTCTATCGTCCCGGAAACAGGGGCATAAACCGTAACAGGCTCGTTTCCCTCCACATTCCCGTCAAGAGAAAGTGAGGGGGCTACATCCCTTCTTCCGGTTCTTGTTACCGATACTTCATCGGGGGACAGATAATACCATGCCCCACCGCCTATAGCCGCCAGAATAACCACGGCTATGATAATTCCCTTAATAACTTTACTCATATATCTATTTCACTCCCTGAAGGGCTTCAACCATATTGATGCTTTTTACTTTAGTCGATATTATACCATTAACAGCAACCGATACAACAAACGAAAACAATATCGCAAGCAGATACGGCGTTGCAGAAAGATCAACCAGAAAATCACCGGATGGGTCCAGTGAGTTCATCAGGATCCTTATAAGAACCAGTCCTACCCCTATTCCGATAAGTGTCCCGACTCCCGTGATAAACAGATTTTGCTGCTGGAGAATCCACCTTATCTTGTTTGTCGGAAAGCCGAGAACCTTGAGGGTTGCTACATCCCTGACCTTTTCGGAAAAGGACAATACTCCCGTATTGTACATTGCCACAAAGCCGATTATGATACCTATTATGACTATGACATACACAAGTTCCGCCGTTGATGCGTTGTTTCTCTTAAGTGCGGCAACATATTTTTCCCTTGAATTTACACCGCTTACCTCTTTCAGTTCGACAGCAAGTGTGCCCGGCGGGGTCATGTTTGTATATATGATCTTGGGATCAAATTCCCCGTGAAGACTCTCGTAATATTTACGGCTTATGACTATTCCCTGCGCCTCGGGTGTCTTGTGTATCTTCGCTATGTTTACCGAATACTCTTTCTTCTCTCCCGGAAGCCGGAAAGAGACCATATCTCCGACGGAAATGCCGAGTGTATCTGCGGCTTTTTCGCTTATCATGGCTCCGTAATCAGGCAAAGTGATGTAATTTCCTTTTGTATTATGAAACCTTAACAGGTTTCCCTCATCAACCACAGTGAGCGTAAACAGTCTGCTGTCATCCCTGCCAGTGATCTCCGCATCGGTCTGCATGACAAGCTGTCCGTTATATTCTCTTGCGATATCATAAGCCCACGAATATCCGTAATCCGGAGACACGGTGATAGTATACGCGGCCGGCTTTAAGTCCCCGTACAGCCATGTGTCCTGATATCCTATGCTCTCCTGTATACCAAATGCACCCATGAGAATGGACGAACAGATGACCACGCCGAATATGCCCATGAGCGACCTTAACTTATTGATATTGATATCCCTTAGGTTCCACCTTGTCGCAAAGCTAAGCTTATTCCATATTTTGAGCTTTTCAATACTGCCTGCGCCCGCTGCCTTCGGAGCTTCCGGCATCAGAATCACGGCCGCATTCTGCACAAGCAGCTTTCTGCACGAAAGATAGTTGGCAATAACCGCGAGGACTATGATCATCGCCGCAACGAGAGGAACTTTATACGACATCCTAAGTACCGAATCGGGAACAGAGTAATATTCGATAAAATCTTCAAACAGCCAGCTGCCGAGCACAAAGTGTCCCAGCGCCGCGCCTGTTATGCATCCTATTGCCGACAGGAACACGGAATACGAGACGTAATGAAAAATGACCGTTTTCTTCGAAAAACCAAGTGCCTTCAGCGTTCCTATCACCGTCCTCTGCTTGGCGGTAAGTCTCGACATCGTCGTTACAGTACTTAGCGCGGCAAGCATAGTAAACAGCGGAGGAAAGATCATGATCATCATGTTGTTGAAGTTGCAGTCGGACATCTGGCTCTCATAGCCTGACTGTTCGTATTTCATGATAATGCTCATCGAAGACTTGGAGATCGTGTCGAGAATGGATAGCTTAACCTTTTTTAACTCTTCACGGTCCCTATCATCAAGATTTACCTGGGCATCTACATTAGCCGCATCAACAAGTATCTTGTCAAACGCTATGTCATTAAACGGGTATTCCGAAGAGTCAAGAAATGCATAGCAATACTCACCATATTCGGTATCAAGATATGTATCGTCTATGATAAAGTTAGTATGCTCGGAGTTGTCGACAAAGCCCCTTACCATTTCCGAAAATGAGGCCTCCCTGCACGAAATCGTGAGGGTATCACCGATACTTATGCCCTGTTTTTCGGCAAAATGACGGTCGATCCAGATTCCGCTCATCCCCTGTGTATACGGATCCCCTTTTTCGGTATAAAGCCTGCAGATATTATCACTTTCAAGGAAATTGAGTTCGATCTTCCTGTCGGAGATATTTGTAACCCTTCCGATAACGGATGCTCTTCTCTCCGCATCCTTTACGCCCTCAATCTGCCTTATATCCTGTATGTCTTCCTTGGAAAATCCTTCCGAGGTCAGAAACAGATCCGCAAAATTAGTCTTGCGATAATATCTGTCTGCCGAATAGAGCCTTCCCGAGTTATCAGCATCAAAAGCCCCTAGAAGCAGCATCGCCAGATGACACATGATAAATATCGCAAAGAACTGAACGGCATTTATCCGCAGATCGCGAAACATCTTTTTAATCAGGACCTTCTTCATATATCTACTACCATCCCTGTCAGGAGCCGTGCGGCTTACCAGTTAAGATCGTATGCGTCCTTAACTTCTTTGTTTTCCTTGACGTCCACTACGGTACCATTCTTGACATAGATAACCTTGTCCGCAACTTCGGCAAACAGGCTGTTATGGGTGACCATGACTATAGTTCTCTTGTGAACCCTGCACTGGTCCTGAAGGATCTTGAGAACTTCCCTGCCTGTGCCGGTATCAAGCGCACCTGTCGGCTCGTCACACAGAAGAAGCCTTGGCTGTTTGGCTATTGCCCTTGCTATCGAAACTCTCTGCTGCTGCCCGCCCGACAGCTGAGAAGGAAAGCTGTCTTTCTTGTCCCCGAGTCCTACCATCTCAAGTGCATCCAGCGGATCCATGATGCTGATGCCGAGATCCTGCATCAGTGATACGTTTTCAAGTGCCGTAAGTGTCGGAACAAGATTATAGAACTGGAATACTACACCGATCGATATTGCCCGAAACTGCGACAGTTTCATATCATCCATCGCCGTTATCTCCGTCTGGGCAAAGAAAATCTTCCCGGTGGATGCCGTATCCATTCCGCCGAGCAGATTCAGAAGCGTACTCTTACCTGAACCGCTGGGGCCGAGCACAACGACAAGTTCCCCTTCATCTATCGAAAGGTTCACATCATGCAATGCTATGTATTCAACCGAACCGGTTCTATATATCTTCCCTACGTTTTCAAATTTGATGAGTTCAGACAATTATTGTAAGTTCCTTAGCAAATGATTTTACGCGAACTGGAATGCTACAAACGCCGCATACAATACAAGAAGTATGATTCCCTGTACCCTTGAAACCTTGCCGCGTACAAGTGCCGGAATCGTCATAAATGCCATTACAAAGAACATAAGCGGTATGTCCACAATAAATGAAGCAGGGATACCGGCGATCTGCTTTTCAACCGGAATCGCAAAAGGCGAAAGGGTGCAGGCAAGTCCCGAAACAAGCAGAAGGTTGAGGAGGTTCGCACCTATAACATTTCCGAGAGACAACGCCCCATATCCTTTCCTGAGTGAAGTAATGGCCGTAACAAGTTCGGGAAGCGATGTTCCGAGCGCAACAAATGTGAGTGCGATAACCGACTCCGGAACTCCGAGAGCCTGGGCTATGAGCGTTCCGTTATCAATAAGAAGTCTTGCTCCGACAGCTATTATGGCTGCTCCTACAACAAGAAGGATGATCAGCTGCCATACAGGTCTGTCTCCCTTCCCATCCTCTTCTACTGTCTGTTCATTCCCCGGGGTTTTAAGCGCCTGACGGACTGTAACCGTCATATAGATGATAAGTCCTATGAGCAAAATAGCCCCGGTAACTCTTGAAAAATATCCGGAAATATAGGCTACAGCGCAATAAAATGCCGCAGCCGCAAAGAAGAAGCATGTAGGGACTATAAGAGTCTTGCGGTCTACCTCCGAAGGTCTGACTGTAAGCGTTATTGCAGCAATAAGGGCGGTATTACATATGATCGAGCCTATGGCGTTTCCGTATGCGATCTCTCCGTGCCCTAATACCGCAGATGACGC
>DGUG01000071.1 GCA_002394535.1 Lachnospiraceae bacterium UBA4316 | reverse complement strand
CATAACCGTTTTCTTTCGAAAACACTGACTTCATCGACTCGGTATTTGCACTTCTCCAATCGGATTCCGCACCAAGTTGCGAAAACCCGACAACAATACGTTCCTTCGTACCATTTTCCTTAATATCACTGACAGCCCCTGTGTCTTTACCGCCACAGGCGGCCATAAGACAACAGAGGCTAGCAATGATCATTACATATATGATTTTTACCGATGGTCTGTCCATCATCATGGGCTGATTATCACTGCTTCTTTAAAGATTTTGTCTTGCGCGCAATAACAACCGACTGAATCACAAGGAAGAGGCACAGCATTGCTGCGATCGTAATACCTGTCCACCAAGCCTGATCCATACCTGCCGACGACACAATACTCTGTATCGTTGCAAGCGACAACACTCCGAAAAGCGTTCCGATGATGTTACCTACTCCTCCGGTAAGCATCGTTCCACCGATAATTGATGAAGCTATAGCATTCATCTCGGCTCCTGATGCATGAGATGCAGCACCGCTTCCTACATGAAGGAAGTATACATACCCTCCTATTCCTGCAAGAATGCCGCATAAAAGGTGTGCCATGAATTTGGTTTTCTTAACGTTGATACCAAGCATCAGAGCGCTTGTCTTGTTACCGCCTACGGCGTAAAGAGCGCGACCGAATTTAGTATAACGCAGAACGAAAAACAGTACAAGCACAGCAAGAAGTGCAACAATAACACCTATTTCCACATATGCATTTACATATTTACCGAGTTTATTAACCGAACCCATTCCCGGAACAATGATACGTGTCTCCTTGAGAGCAACAAATGACTGGTTTTCAACGTTGAACGGGTTTGTATGAACTATAGTTGTCATTCCTCTTGCAAAAAACATTCCTGCAAGAGAAACAATAAACGGCTGAATATCAAGGTATGCGATTAGATATCCCTGAATCACACCGTATGCAACACCTATTGCAAGTGCTATCAGCATGGAAACAAACACGTTCCCGCCCTTGTAGTCAAGATAGACAGCGCAGCACATACTTACAAGTGCCGCAACACCGCCGACCGAAATATCGATACTGCCGATTATCATTACGATCGTAAGTCCGCATGACATCAGTATAAGTGCAGCATTCGCGTTAAGAATATTGAAGAAAGTCTGGGGTTTTAAAAATCCCTTTCCCTGGAAAACCATCGCACCGATGTACATAAGAAAGAATACTACGATCGTTATCGACAAAAGCAGGGAAGTATCTGACATATTTTTTATCTTGTTTCTCATTTATGCCACCCCTTTCTTTGCCGTGATTTTTTTGAACCGGGCCCCGATCCACTCTCTTACCGTAGGCGCGGAGAATACAACCAGCAAAATTACAACAACTGCCTTGTATGCCGAAAGGGCATCCGAACTTACCTTGAACTTGTATAAGGTAGTGGTCAGGAACTGGATAACATATGCACCGATTATTGACGCCCACATATTGAACTTACCGCCTCCAAGCGGGTTTCCTCCGAGTGCAACGGCAAGAATCGCATCCATTTCTATGTCCTTTGCTATAACCGAATAGTTTATCGTCGAGAGCCTTGAAACTTTGATAAGTGCCGCTACAGCGACGCAAAGACCAAGGATCACAAAAGAAACAAACTTGATAAACTGCGGGTTCAAGCCGTTCAGCCTTGAGGACGAAGGATTGATACCTACTGCCTGTGTATAAAGACCTAATGTTGTAAACTTGAGCACCAGGAAGATTATTATCAGGCAGAATGCCGCAATAAAAACCGGAGCCGGTATCGGAATTCCCGGAAAGAACGATCCGAAATACGCAAAAGTAGGATCTCCTACAATCGGGAGCTCATTATTGTTGATCCAGGCAGCGATGGAACGGCCTGCCGTAAACAATATAAGAGTTGCAACCATGGGCTGGATCTTGAATATCGATACAAGTATTCCGTTAAAAGCACCGCAAAGCATTCCTACAATACAAGCAACGAGAAAAGCTACAATAATCGGCGCCTGAAGTTCGTCAGGACGGGAATTTCTGCCACACAAAACTCTCAAAAGCGCAGATCCGCATATTGCGATCGTAGCTCCAACCGAAATATCCTGTCCGCCCGATGCTGCCGTAACAAGCGTCATTCCTATGGCAAGGATCGCAAGTTCCGAGCCGTAATCAAGTATCGTCACAAGATACCCCGATAATACGGGATTACCCGCCGCATTCTGCCCAAGAGTTATCTTGAAGAATGACGGATCAAATACAAGGTTAAATAATACGAGCAGCAAAAGTGCCGCTAAAGGTATGAAAATCTGATTATGAATAAGCTTTCCGAAAAATCCGGAGCCTGATTTATTATTATTTGCCATTGCTATCACCTCCGGCAATTGTACTCATGATCTTATTCTGGTTGAGATCATCTCCCGTAAGTTCACCGACAACATGCCTGTCTCTCATAACGATTAGTCTCGAACATGTACGGAGCATCTCATCCGTCTCCGAAGAAATGAACGTTACAGCCATTCCTTCGCTTGCAAGCTTAAGAACAAGTTTCTGGATATCAACCTTAGTTCCGACATCAATTCCTCTTGTCGGCTCGTCAAGGATCAGATAATCCGGATGTGTCAAAAGCCATCTTGCAAGTATAACTTTCTGCTGGTTACCTCCCGAAAGCGATTTGATCGGTGTATCAGCGGATGCTGTCTTGATATCAAGCAGCTTAATGTACTCATCCGCAAACTTGTATGCTTCTGCTTTGGAAAAAGGATGAAAAGCGCCTTTTAACACCTGGTATGCAAGTATTATGTTTTCTCTTACCGATAGATCGCCGACTATTCCGTCAACCTTACGATCTTCGGGGAGATAAGCAATACCTTTCTTCATTGCATCTATAGGCTTGCTGATCTTAACAGACTTGCCGTTTCTGAACTTTTCTCCGGAAAGATTCCTGTCGGCACCGAAGATGGCGCGCACACACTCACTTCTGCCTGATCCGAGAAGTCCGGTAAATCCGTTAACTTCACCTTTGTTAATATAAAAATCAAAGGGATAAACTGCTTCGGTACTTGACAGGTTTCTGGATTCAAAGACCGGAGTCTCTCCTTCTTTCCTGTCATATGATCCACCTTCGCTCTTGATATCCGACATATCATCAAGCTCTTTTCCGAGCATCTTGGATACAAGTTGTACTCTCGGAAGATCTTTGATCTCGTACTGACCTACGAGCTGTCCGTCACGAAGAACGGTTATCTTGTCGCACACCTCATATACCTGATCAAGGAAGTGGGTTACAAATATAATACCGACACCCTTTGCCTTAAGGTCTCTCATAAGTTTAAATAATTTAGCAACTTCCTGTTCATCAAGGGAAGATGTAGGCTCATCGAGAATAAGAACCTTACAGTCCATATCCACAGCCCTTGCTATCGCAACCATCTGCTGAACCGCTATTGAACAGCTGGCAAGCTGCTGCGCCGGTTTTGCAGGGATTGCAAGTTCATTCAGTATCTTCCCGGCATCTTCATTCATCTTCTTCCAGTTCTGGATCGCTCCTTTGGTTCTGCCGATGAACATATTCTCCGCAACGGAAAGATTGGGGCAAAGCGTTATTTCCTGATACACCGTGCTTATACCCATGTTCTGGGCATCCTGCGGTGACTTGATAGTAACGGGCTTATCGCCGAGGAATATCTCTCCCGCATCTTTTGCGTATACCCCGGTAAGGACTTTGATCAGAGTGGATTTTCCCGCTCCGT
>DGUG01000102.1 GCA_002394535.1 Lachnospiraceae bacterium UBA4316 | reverse complement strand
TATTATTGAACGGGTATTATTGACTCAACCTGTTTCGGGAGCAAGAACATGATAGAAATCAAAACGCAACATCTGACTAAGATTTTTGAGCAGGGGAATGAAACGGTAAACGCACTTAACGACATCAATCTTGAGATTGAAGAAGGCGATATATACGGAGTCATCGGTATGTCGGGTGCGGGAAAGAGCACATTGGTAAGATGCCTCAATCTGTTGGAGAAGCCGACGGAGGGTGAGGTCTATATTGAAGGGCAGAACCTGCTGACACTCAGCGAAGACGAACTTTTGAAAAAACGCAGAAACATCGGAATGATTTTCCAGCATTTCAATCTGCTGCAACAGAAGAACGCACTTGAGAATGTGTGTTTTCCGCTCTACCTTGAAGGGGTAAGTAAGCAGGAAGCGCACAAGAAAGCAAGGGGACTTCTTGAGAGAGTGGGCATAGCTGACAAGGAAAAATCATATCCTTCACAGCTTTCCGGAGGACAGCAGCAAAGAGTCGCGATAGCAAGGGCGCTTGCTACGGATCCGAAGATACTGCTGTGCGACGAAGCGACGAGCGCACTTGATCCGCAGACAACAGCATCGATCTTAAGACTGCTGAAGGGTATCAACGCAGATCTGGGGATCACGATCGTGATCATCACTCATGCAATGTCGGTCATCAAGGAGATATGCAATAAGGTTGCGATCGTAGAAGACGGTTACATTGTCGAGAACGGAGAGGTTCAGGAAATATTCGCCAATCCGAAAACGAAGGCGGCCAAGAAGTTGATACTGAACGAACTTCCTGACGAAGATGTGGCAGAGATCAAGATAAGCGGGGTGAGTGCAAATGTGGGACAGTAGTGTGATTTCAATGCTCGTTGAAGGAATAAGGGATACGCTTTACATGACGGTAGTATCAACGATACTCGGCTATGCGGTGGGACTTCCTATGGGAGTATTGCTGGCGGTTACCGATAAAGACGGAATCAAGCCGAATGCGATTGTTTACAAGATACTGGACGTTATCTCAAATATTATAAGGAGCATTCCTTTCCTGATACTTTTGATACTGCTTATTCCGTTTACAAGGGCGCTTGTGGGAAAGAGTTACGGCTCGACCGCAACAATAGTACCGCTGGTTGTCTGTGCCGCTCCTTATATAGGAAGAATGGTTGAGTCTTCCTTAAAAGAAGTGGACGGAGGGGTTGTTGAAGCTGCCCGTGCCATGGGAGCCACAAACTGGCAGATCATATGGAAGGTTCTTCTTGTAGAGGCAAGGCCTTCACTTATCGTCGGAGCGACGATCTGTACCGGAACGATCCTGGGCTACTCTGCTATGTCGGGAACCGTCGGAGGCGGCGGACTCGGAGATATCGCCGTAAGATACGGATACTACCGATGGCAGACGGATATAATGATAGTTACCGTTGTACTGCTTATAATACTGTTTCAGATATTCCAGAATGTCGGAATGAAATGCTCATCGAAACTGGACCACAGGAAGCATATTTCGTAAATCTACGGAAAATGTTTATGAAAAGGAGGAGTTTATTATGAAGAAAAGATTACTTACGATACTACTTACCGGAGTTGTTGCGGCAGCAACACTTGCCGGATGCGCACCTGCAGCCGGACCGGCAGCACCTGCGGCAGATCAGACGGCAGCATCAGATGAAGGAGATGCTGCAGCACCTGCTGATGGAGACACAACGATAAAGGTTGCGGCAACGAGCGTACCTCATGCTGAAATCTTAGCCCAGGTCAAGGATATACTTGCAGGACAGGGATATACACTCGAGGTAACAGAGTTTTCCGATTATGTACAGCCCAACAATGTTGTAGAGTCGGGTGAGTTTGATGCAAACTATTTTCAGCATATACCGTATCTTGATTCCTTCAATGAGGAGCAGGGAACACACCTTGTTAATGCAGGCGGTATCCATTACGAACCCTTCGGAATCTATCCGGGCACAAAATCATCCCTTGGCGATATTGCAGACGGCGATGTTATAGCGGTTCCCAATGATACGACAAATGAGGCAAGAGCTCTTCTTCTGCTTCAGGACAATGGCATTATCAAGTTAAAGGACGGAGTAGGTCTTACAGCTACCGTAAATGATATAACAGAGAATCCCAATAACATTGATTTTGAGGAACTTGAGGCAGCTCAGGTAGCACGCGTAAAAGATGAAGTTGCATTCGTGGTATTAAACGGAAACTACGCACTTGAGGCAGGATTTTCCGTGGGAAAGGATTCAATCGCATATGAGTCATCGGATTCCGAAGCAGCAAAGACGTATGTGAATGTCATTGCGGTTAAGGAAGGTAACGAGAATCTTCCGAAGATCAAAGCACTTGTTGAAGCCCTCAAGTCCGATGAGATCAAGAAATATATCAATGATACATATGATGGAGCGGTAATACCCTTTTAACAGTCTACCCGTATTTTTACAAAGGGTACGGCTACAGTGTCAGTATGAGGTTGTTGAGTCCCAGAGTATTGAGATAGACAGCCTCTCTGGCATATGATACAACCGTACGGATGCCCAAATGAGCCACGGGGTCTTCGCTTCGGTGAAGCTCGTAGTAGTGGACGGTTCCCTTTGAAAATCCGTGTATAACCGTCTTACCGGAAACATCTACTGCGTCGTTTACACTGGCGATGCTATATTCGAAGCAGTTTTCCGCCGGTACCCCAAAAGACTGCGGCAGAAGAGCCCAGTCTTTTACCGCAATACTTACACGTCTGTTATGTATCCTTACGTATGCACAAATAAATAGCCAGGCAGCGCCCTCACCGCACACAAAACACAGCCAGATGTCTGTTGTATTAAGTACAAATCCCGGTAAAAGGGCGGCAAGTGATATTGCTTCGGGTGCTGCAAATGCCAGCAGAACCGGTTGCGTATCATTTTAGATTCCTTATAATAATATTATAATAACAATACACGTAAATCATTATGAGGGCAAGGGAATATGAATTATGGAACTTAAGAGAATTCCTTATAGACTGACTGTCTGTAAAGTGGCAGATATATCCGCTGTAGATATAAACGCAGATTTCTATTTTATCGGAAAGACTGATGAAGAAATATCCCTGGTCTGCAGGACAGAAGATACTCCTCCACTTGCGATAGAACGCGACGATGGGTGGAGAGGATTTCGTATTCAGGGAATGCTTGATTTTTCACTGATCGGCATTTTGTCAAAGATATCCGGAATACTTGCAGAACATAAAATCGGTATTTTTGCGGTATCTACATATAATACAGATTATATTCTGGTAAAGGAAGAGAACTTTGACCGTGCATTAAGCGTTTTGAATTCTGAGGGATATTCAGTCGTATGAAGCCCAATTTTATGATAGCAGGAGAAGTAATGGAAAACGAATTAATTATAAGGGACGTGAAACCGGAAGATGCAGAAAGGCTTGTTGAGATTTATTCTTATTATGTTTTAAATACTGCAGTTTCTTTTGAGTATAATGTACCTTCCATCGATGAATTTAAAGAAAGAATTATTAATACGACTAAAAAATATCCGTACTTAGTTTGTGAGAAGAACAATATAGTTGTGGGATATGCATATGCGGGAGAATATAGTACACGAGAGGCATATTCCTGGACAGTTACAACTTCGATATATATTGATAAAGATTATCGAAGGCAGGGAATTGGTTCAAGGCTGTATTATGAGCTTGAAGAAAGACTTAAGGAACTTGGAATAGTCAATATTCTGGCAGGAGTAGCTTATAGTGAGAAAGAGGATGAGTATCTTTCTCATGACAGTTTTGAATATCATCTTAGAGAAGGATATAAAGAAGTAGCCCATATAAACACTGTCGGTAAGAAATTTGACAGATGGTATGATCTTATATGGTTTCAAAAGAAAATATAGATTGGAAACTTCCGGCATAGTTTTCGGAGTGCGGAGGATAATAAAACGATGAATCAATCAGCAAGTACAGCATCAACAGTTCCAAATGTTATTTCGGTTATTGCGCTGGTGGTATCGGGTATAGCGCTCATTTGCGTGGTTTTGCTCCTGATTATATCCAAAATAGGAACCGGACAGGGAGGAAGCGCTACGGCGATTACAAACAGCGCTGCATTGTCGGTAACCGGAATGGTTTTCTTTGCTGCTTTTACATGGATATTTGCTATTTTGGGCGGACTCACCGGCTTAATAATGCTTATAATCGATATCGTTGTGAAAAGAGCCAATATTGTTTGGATGCCAATTTCAGCCATTGTCGTGGGCGTAATCAGTATATTGCTAAGTATATTGGCTTTTTGAAATTGGAGTATTTGAATACGAGAGAGTGAATAATGATTGGTATATATTTTAGCGGGACAGGCAACTCAAAATATGCGGCGGAGATATTCTGTAAAGAGTATGATGACGAATCCGCTATATATTCCATAGAGGATGCAGAAGCATTAACAGCTATAATAGAGTCGGATCTTATCGTATTTGCATATCCGGTTCAGTT
>DGUG01000105.1 GCA_002394535.1 Lachnospiraceae bacterium UBA4316 | reverse complement strand
ACAAGAAGAAGGAAGAGAAGATCAAAGAGTTGCAGGAATTCATTTCCAGATTCTCCGCTAACGCATCCAAGTCAAAACAGGCTACAAGCCGTAAGAGAGCACTGGAAAAAATAGAGCTTGACGAGATCAAACCTTCCAGCCGTAAATATCCGTATATTGATTTTCGCCCTGACAGGGAGATAGGAAACGAGGTTTTAACTGTTGAGGGTATTTCCAAAACAATAGACGGAGTTAAGGTGCTCGATAATATTTCATTTATACTCGGACATGACGATAAGGTTGCTTTTGTAGGTACCAACGAGCTTGCCAAGACAACACTCTTTAGGATTCTTATGGGAGAAATTGAACCCGATGAAGGAACATACAAATGGGGTGTTACCACATCGCAGGCATATTTTCCGAGAGATTACACCGAGGAATTTAATCATGACTACACCATAACCGAATGGCTGACCGGATACTCGCCGGTCAAGGATGTTACATATGTAAGAGGGTTCCTTGGACGTATGCTGTTCCCCGGTGAAGACGGGGTCAAGAAGATCAACATTCTCTCCGGAGGAGAAAAGGTCAGATGCCTCTTGTCGAAGATGATGATAAGCGGAGCAAACATTCTCATACTTGACGAGCCTACAAACCATCTGGATATGGAGAGCATTACTGCACTTAATAACGGACTTATCAAGTTCCCGGGAGTTATTCTGTTTGCATCCCACGACCATCAGTTTGTGGAGACAACGGCAAACCGTATTATGGAATTTCTTCCTAACGGAACGATGATAGACAAGATCACTACATATGATGAATACCTTGCAAGCGATGAGATGGCAAGGAAGAGATTTGTATATACGGCAAATATTGAAGAAGATGAAAACTGACCACCCGCACAAGAAGATACTGTTTACTGATCTTGATGATACACTGCTTGATGATGACAAGAATGTTGCCCCCGAAGATGTGGATACAATAAAGGAAATGCTTGGTAAGGGGCACAGATTCGTTATAGCGACGGGACGGCCTATATACAGTGCAAAGAAAGTTGCCAAAAAGCTCGGTCTCTACCGGGACGGAATATATATTGCGGCATCAAACGGCGGAGTGATCTATGATTGCTCACAGGAAAAAACAATCCACGCCGATACACTTGATATTGATCTTGTAGATGCCATGTTTAAAGCCGCCATGGCTGAAAACATGCATGTTCATACGTACACGGACGAATATGTTGTGTCCATGCGGCAGACGAAGGCTTTGGAAATATACAGCCGGAAGATAAGCATGCCTTATAAGATACTGGATAAGATTCCCGAAGACCTTCCCGCACCTCCCCCGAAGCTTGTCATAATGTCGATAGAGGAAGGCAGCCGTAAGATATTGGAGGATTTTGAAAATAGGCATGCAGAATCTGTGAAGGGCAGAGCCGTTAGTGTGTTCTCCAACGATTTTCTTCTTGAATATCTGCCGGCCGGAGTATCAAAAGGAAGAGCCGTTGTGGGTTTGTGTGATATGCTGGGCATTCCCGTTGCCGATTCGGTTGCGGTGGGGGATGAAGCCAACGATATTCCGATGATAGATGCGGCAGGAGTCGGAGCTGTTATGAAGAACGGAACGGATGAGGCAAAATCGCATGCCGGGTATGTGACAGGCAGAACCAATAACGAATGCGGTGTTTCGGAGGTTATCCGGAAGTTCATATTAGATGGCTGACATAGGCCGAATGACTTTGAGGGTTGTAGTTTCCGCAAATTATGGTGTATAATGACATATTGATGTGGAAAACACCATTTTTGTACATACTTTAATGTGGTTAAATATAAAGGAGAATTATCGTGAGAAAGCAAAACAGCATTATCAGAATTCTGATCTTTGTCTTTGCAGCACTGATCGCGCTGCTTGTGATCGGAGGAGGCATTTATCTGTTCGCGGCATCCAGGAGCCTTAAGGGAATTTCACTCCAGCCGGATTTCGCGGAAACTTCACTTGAGGTTGGAACACAGTACACGTTCTCGATCAATGCAACACCTTCAAAGGCAAGTGTTAAAAAAGCGACATGTGTTGTTGACGATCCCACAAGTTCGTTCGAACTTAACGATGACGGAAAAGCGGTTCTTACAACCGGCATGAATGAAGGTAATGTTACAGTATATGTTGAATGCAAGGGTATAAAGAGTCAGGTGCTGACTTACAGCATCGTTGATTCCGTGGCACGTGCTCAGGCAGAAGCGGCAGCACAGGCAGAGGCACAGAAGCAGGCCGAAGAGGAAGCTGCGGCACAGGCAGAGGCAGAAGCAGCTGCGGTTGCCAAGAAGTATGTCAAGGCTACGGGTGATAACGTAAATGTAAGGTCAACGAACAGCACAGACGGCGATGTCCTCGGTAAAGTCAAGAAGGGTGAGATGTTTGAGAAGGTCGAAGATGTAGATGACTGGACGCACATCATGTATAAAGGACAGGATGGCTACATGAAGACCGAGTTCTTAACCGAGATATCCGAGGAAGAGTACAACCAGGGTCCTACAGAAGAGACTTCTGAGACTAAGACTGAAGAGAAGAAGGAAGAAAAGAAGACAGAAGAATCAAATAACAACGAGAATACAGAGAACACCGAGGGTCAGACACAGACCAAGGAGGAGGCTGAGGCTAAGGCCAAGGCAGATGCCGAGAAGCAGGCAGCAGAAGAACTGCAGAAGCAGCAGGAAGCCCTTGCTGCAGCGGCAGCAGCAGCGGCAGCAGCCGGTCATTCGTACGGCGGACATACATTTACTCAAAGTGAATGGAATTATCTGCTTGCAAAGTGGGATTATACGGGAGATGCTGCTGAAATGATTACCCACCATTCGGCTGCGGAATTGATTCAGTTACTTGACTATGATAATCCGCCAAATGTAATCAGAAGTAAATGATTTTTACACGATACTTTTCCTGTTTTTCTTCCGGTATTCAAGCGGTGTACATCCCATGATTTTTCCGAAGGATTTGGAGAAGTAACTTCCTGTGGAAAATCCGCAGCTTTCGCTGATTTCAAGAACGCTTTTCGAGCCTGAGATAAGCATTTCGCAAGCCTTTTGGGTACGGAAGTTATTAAGATAATCCATAGGAGACTGGGACAGATTGGAACTAAAACATCTGGAACACTCCCTGACACTTATGTTGGCTGACTGTGCGATATCTTCCACAGTCAGCTTTTCTGCATAATTTTCCTGAATAAATGACATCATCTGCTTGAGCCTTTCAAGAGAAGCATCATTGTGGGATTTTGATTTTTCGATGAGGGGCTCCAGTTCTTTAAGAATGGACAGCCACAGCTGTGACAGTCTGTATTGCACGTCAAACTCAAATCCGTATTTCGCTTCTTCATCGGCGCGAAACGCCATCTGAAAATTGTATATGATCTCAGCGGATGATTTTTCATCCGGGGAAAATCGCCTAAAAGGGATCGAAGTGCATCCGAGAAGCGGAATGAAATACTTGGATGAAATGCTGGAATTATAACCACCGGACAGAAGGCTCGGATCGAACCTTATGACATCCATGACACAGCCTGTAAGATCGTTATTTTCGGGAAGTATTCCGTGAAGCACGTTGCTGTTTATAAACAACAGATCCCCTTTGTGGACATTGATCTTGCATTCGGGGAATGAATACACATAATCCCCCGATGTTATGTAGGCGACTTCGAGTTCATTGTGCCAGTGCCAGGGAACTTTTTTTTCATAGAAAAGATCAAAGTAGTTACGCTGGCAGACGTACAGCAGACCTTCGTTCTGACCGTCGAGCTTCTCATTCTGATTGTTGTCAATTATCACTTCTTTTGTTGTAATCATGGTTTTATTTTACTCTGTTTGGCAGGATTTTACAAATTTTTACCCTAAAATTACATTTTATGGCGGTATTTGCTGAATTTTAGGAATAATCAGGACTTTTACTGGCATAATATGCGTTTTTTAAATACGGTCTTTGGCGTATTATTAAGTCAGAAACAAGGAAGGATCACAAAGATCCGAGGCGATACATAGAGATGAAAAAAAGGAGGATGATCGTATGTTAAATTATTCGGTTAAGATCAATTCAATAAAGGACCTTATGGAACTTAGGAAGATTGCCGGAAAGTACGGTATTGACGGCAGGATTAACCAGAACGGATTCCACGGAAACTTAAAGTCGGTTCTTACAAACGTATTTTATCTTCCGCTTGAAGACGCAAACATAGAGGTTACTAAATTCGCAGATTCACAGGTTTCATACCTCGATAAGGCATTTGAGAAGTTTACAGCTTAGCTGATAATTCTTTTTCTATACCCATGGAGCCGGTCATCTGACCGGCTCCGCTATTTTTTATTAAACCCGGGGAATTCTTCCTCTCATCCGAGGGCTTTGGCTATCGCATCTTCAACGGATTTCATGTCTTCCGTAGGCTCAAATCTTGCAACGACATTTCCGCGCCTGTCCACAAGAAACTTTGTGAAGCTCCATTTTATGTCCGGAGTATTCTCATAGTCCGGAACTCTGATACCCTATCCATTACAAATGCAAGGTTTTCGATATCTTTTTTTACGTCATTTACTTCCAGAGAATGGTTTGCGCCATCAATCCGGTATGCTTCAAGACTCTTTTCCCGACAGATCTGCCCGATCACATCGGGATTGGCAAAAGGATCCGAGCCACCGTAAAATACAAGCCCATTTCCTTCTTCTATAAAGTCACCGAACTGTTCTATAGGGGTAAAGCATATCTGACGAATGGATGCCGAATGCCTTTTGGCAACAGCGGCAGCAATAACAGTTCCGATACTTTTAGAAATAAAAACAGTATCTTCCGAAGAGCCAAAATCAATATCCGCAAGAATTCTTTCGGAGCTTTCAATACATTTTTTGAAAATTTCGGTCATTTTGGCATGATTCCGAAGCAGTTCCTTGTTCCAGGAAACATCTTCATATTCCACAAATACAAGTTCATATTCGCATGATTTTGCAATCCTGCCTGCATAATATAGCAAAGGTCTGTCTTTCGTATAGCCCATTCCGGGAAAAATCACTGCAATCTTACTCATTGTATCCGCCCTTTCAAGCATAACCTTTACATACTCAAAATAATTATGCTATGATTTTTACGATTAGGCAATAAACAATTGAAAAATCTTGTATTGCGGAGGGTTACTATGAAGAATATTACACTCGGAAAAACAGGGATCACGGTTCCTCAAAATGCGTTTGGCGCACTTCCTATACAAAGAGTGGATACCGATACTGCCGTCGCAATCTTAAGAAGAGCATATGAAGGCGGAATGCGTCTGTTTGATACGGCACGCGCATACAGCGACAGTGAAGAGAAACTGGGCAGGGCATTCGGGGGTGGATTCATCCCGAGAGAAAGCATTGTCATAACCACGAAGACAACAGCCAAGAATCCCGATGATTTTTGGAAGGATCTTGATACTTCTCTTGAAAAGCTTCGGACGGATTATATAGATGTATATCAGTTTCATCTTATGGGACAGTGCTACAGACCCGGGGATGGCACCGGAATGTATGAATGCATGCTTGAAGCAAAGCGTCAGGGCAAAATAAAGCATATCGGGGGTACGGCTCATAAGATCGGTATAGCTGAAGAACTTGCCGAATCTGGACTCTACGAAACCGTTCAATATCCGATAAGTTATCTGGCTGATGATCGTGAGATCGAACTTATCAAACTGTGTAACAGGAACAATGTGGGTGTGATCTGTATGAAAGGACTTGCCGGTGGCCTGATAACGAATTCAAAGGCTGCAATGGCCTTTGTCGGACAGTTTGAAGGAACGGTTGCGATATGGGGAATTCAAAGAGACGAAGAACTCTCGGAGTGGCTGTCATATATGGATAACACCCCGCAGATGGATGATGAAATACGAAAGTTTATAGACTCCGAGAAGAAGGAGCTGTCGGGAGAGTTCTGCAGAGGCTGCGGATATTGCATGCCATGTACGGTAGGGATACAGATTAACCAGTGCAACCGTATGGCACTTATGCTGCGCCGGGCTCCCAGTGCAGGATGGTTGTCTGAATACTGGCAGGGTGAAATGAAAAAGGCGGAGGAGTGTATAGAGTGTGGCAAATGTCTGCCAAAGTGTCCGTACGGTCTTAACATTCCGGAACTTCTCAAGAAGAACATCGCCGACTACAAAGAAGTTATCGCAGGCAATCGTGCGGTGTAAAAATAGCACTTGCAAACATAAACACTACGTGTTAGTATGATACATGAATTATGTTTTTAAGTATGAAGTGAGCTGTCCGCAGCTCACTTCATTTAGTGTAGGAGGTCAGATGGCTAAAAAAGAAGAGATAGAGTCCGGGACCGAAGCGCTTCTTGAGCCGATACTTGATGAGTTCGGATTCGAATTGTGGGACGTGGATTACGTCAGGGAAGGAAAAGAGTATTATCTTCGTGTCTATATAGACAAGGAAGGCGGTATCACCATTGATGACTGCGTCGATGTATCGAGAAGGCTGTCGGATGAACTTGACGCAAAGGATTTTATCGATGATGCGTACACATTGGAGGTAAGTTCTCCGGGGCTTGGGCGCAAGCTTGTGAAGGAGAGAGAATTTGCCAAGAGTATAGGAAGAGATGTAGATATCAAGTTCTACAAACCGGTTGACGGCTCCAAGGAGCTGACCGGAAGACTGTCAGAGGCTGATGCAAAAAATGTTACCATTGAGGTGGCAGACAGCAGCGGAACATTGCAACAACGCACGTTTGACAGAAAGGAAATAGCTTCAGTCAGATTGTCGGTTGATTTTTGAAACGAAGTTAAATAACGTTGTTATCTAATAACGGAACCCGTTAAAATCAGGTTCCCATATTTCATAAAAAGGAGAATAAAGATGGCAAAGAAAGAAGTACAAAAAGAGGACAGCGGAAAAGAGCTTTTAATGGCTCTTGAAATATTGGAGAAGGAGAAGGACATCAGTAAAGAGACGATGTTCGAGGCGATTGAGACTTCGCTTCTGACCGCTTGCAAACAGCACTACGGCAAGTCCGATAATATGCGTGTTGAGATCGATCGTGAGACAGGCAAATTCAAGGTTTTTGCCAAGAAGACGGTTGTAATGAAACCTGAGGACAGTGTTTCGGAGATTGCCAAAGAAGAAGCGAAGAAGATTAATCCGGATGTGAAGGTGGGGGATGTTCTTGATGTAGAGGTTGAGAGCAAGGACTTCGGACGTATTGCAACAACCAATGCGAAAAACGTTATCCTCCAGAAGATACGCGAAGAGGAAAGGTCTGTTGTAGTCAAGACATTCAAGGATAAGGAACGCAGTGTTGTTACCGGCGTTGTTCAAAGATATGTGGGTAAGAACGTTTGCATCGATCTCGGGAAGGCTGATGCTTTTCTGCCTGAATCAGAGCAGATTCCCAGAGAGAACCTTCGTGTAAACGACAGAGTAAAGGTTTATGTCGTAGAGGTTAAGGACAATAACAGAGGACCCCGTATTTCCGTGTCCCGTACACATCCGTTCCTTGTTAAATGTTTGTTTGAATCCGAAGTATCGGAGATCCGTGACGGAAGCGTAGAGATCAAATCGATAGCAAGAGAGGCCGGAAGCAGAACAAAGATGGCGGTATGGTCAAACAATCCCGATGTTGATCCTGTGGGAGCGTGTGTCGGAATGAACGGAACGCGTGTTAATGCCGTTGTCGATGAACTTCGGGGCGAGAAGATCGATATTATATGCTGGGATGATAACCCCGGTATTCTTATAGAAAATGCACTGTCACCCGCAAAGGTAGTATTTGTTATTGCGGACTCTGATGAGAAATCCGCCAAGGTTGTGGTACCTGATGATCAGCTTTCTCTTGCGATCGGTAAGGAAGGTCAGAATGCGAGACTTGCGGCGAAGCTTACAGGCTTCAAGATTGACATCAAGTCCGAAACACAGGCACAGGATACTCCAGGATTCCGTCTTGAGGATTACTACGATGAAGACGAGTATGAAGAGGGCGAATACGCCGAAGGTGAGTACGCAGACGGAGAATACGCCGAAGGTGAGTACGCCGGAGACGAAGAAGCCGAAGGTGAATACGAAGAGGAAGCCTCCGAAGCAGGAGAGGAATAAACCATATGAGACCGGACCCTGTACTGGGGCTTCTGGGACTTGCCCAGAAGGCCGGATGTGTCAAAAGCGGAGAATTCATGGCAGAGAACATGATAAAAGAGGGAAAATCATTCCTCTGTATAGTCGCAACAGACGCGTCGGATAATACAAAAAAACACTTTAATGATATGTGTTCATATCGCAGTATCCCGTACATGGAGTATTCGGACAAGGAAAGTCTCGGTCGTGCAATAGGAAAAGAGCTTCGGGCAACACTATGTGTCACGGATGAGGGACTGGCCGGACAGATTCAGAAAAAGATGGCGGAGGTAGCAATTAATGGCAAAGATTAAAGTACATGAAATAGCAAAAGAATTTGATATAAAAAGCAGTGATGTCATAGCTAAGCTGGCAGAGATGGGAATAGAAGGAAAAACAGCATCCTCGGGGCTTGAAGATGACCAGGCGGAAGCAATCCGCAGGAAACTTTCGGGTTCGGCAGGGACAGACGGAGGTGAAAAGGCGGATAAAAAGCCTGCAAAAGATACTCCGAAGAGCGTAAAGGAAGAGCCGGCAAAACCGGCAAAGGCCGCAGAAGCAAAGACGGTGGATGGAAGCAAGCCTGCAGTAAGCGCAAAACCTGCCGGAACAGCAACCGTTATAAAGAAGAAAAAACCGATAATTGTTGTATCTTCGGCACGTAATGCCCAGCAGGGAGCAGGACGTGGAGCCGCCCAGGGAGCCGGTGCTCAAAGAGGCGGACAGGCAGCAAGAGGTCCTCAGCGTCAGGGAGGCATCATCCGTCCTACTGTTCCGACTACGGCAGAGCGCGCCGCAAGAATGGCAGAGACTAATCAGGGAGGCGATAAAGATAGGTTACGTAAAACAGGCCCTGCGCCTAAAAAAGAAACTACAGAGACTGATAAAAGCGTCATCACTCCTGTTAGGAGCGATAGCGGTAGCACTGGCGGTGCTCCTGGAAGTGCTGGATTACCGAGACAACCTAAACCGGAACCGGTAAAAAGAACCGAAACTATTGAAAAATCACCCGCAAAGCCTTCTTCGGGCGACAGACCCGCAAGAGGCGATAACAAAGGACGGGGTGGCATTGTCATTAACCAGGGAAGGAGCTTTAATAATTCAAATGAACCTTCCAGGGATAATAACGCACGCAGAGGCCCCGGAGACAGAAAGGGTAATACATCCAAGGATAAGAACAAGAAGGATCGTCTTTTCGAAAACGAGGACGGCTTTAAAGGCGGAAAGCAGGTAAAGGGGAAAGGTACCAAAATGCCGGTTCGTCCTGCCGAGAAGAAGGCCGAGCCCGAGGAGGAGAAGATCAAGGTTATTACTCTTCCGGAGACGATTACTATCAAGGATCTTGCTGATAAGATGAAGATACCTTCGTCACAGATTATCAAGAAATTATTCCTTCAGGGTAAGGTTGTTACCGTGAATGAAGAGATCTCGTACGAAGAGGCTGAAGAAATTGCGGTAGAATACGAGATTCTCTGTGAGAAAGAAGTTGTTGTCGATGTTATAGAGGAACTTCTGAAAGAAGAAGATGAAGACCCCGCAACAATGACAAGCCGTCCTCCGGTTGTCTGTGTTATGGGTCATGTCGATCACGGTAAAACGTCACTTCTTGATGCCATCAGAAACACGAAGGTTATTGAGGGAGAGGCAGGAGGAATTACGCAGGCCATCGGTGCTTATGTGGTAAATGTAAACGGAAGAAAGATCACGTTCCTTGATACACCCGGACATGAGGCCTTTACCGCAATGCGTATGAGAGGTGCGAATGCAACCGATATCGCAATCCTTGTAGTAGCGGCTGATGACGGTGTAATGCCCCAGACTGTTGAAGCCATCAACCATGCCAAGGCGGCGGGAATCGAGATCATAGTTGCCGTTAACAAGATAGATAAGCCTTCGGCCAATATAGACAGGGTTAAACAGGAACTTTCGGAATACGATCTTGTATCCGAGGACTGGGGCGGAAGTACGGTATTTGCTCCTGTATCCGCCAAGACGGGCGAAGGTATCAAGGAACTTCTCGAAATGATTCTGCTTACAAGCGATATTCTCGAACTTAAGGCAAATGCCAATAGAAAAGCGAGAGGTATGGTCATAGAGGCACAGCTTGATAAAGGAAGAGGTCCCGTTGCTACGGTTCTTGTGCAGAAGGGTACACTTAAGGTGGGTGATTTTATTGCCGCAGGCCCTTCTCACGGTAAAGTAAGAGCGATGATCGATGACAGCGGACGCCGTGTTAAGGAAGCCGGTCCTTCGACACCTGTGGAGATTTTGGGATTAAATGATGTTCCGGGTGCAGGGGAGGTCTTTGTGGCACTTGAATCGGATAAGGAAGCCAAGAACTTTGCCGAGACATTCATTGCACAGAATAAAGTTAAGCTTCTCGATGATACAAAAGCAAAATCAAAGATGTCTCTTGAGGGACTGTTCTCCAAGATCCAGGAGGGTAATCTTAAAGAGCTTAACCTTATCCTGAAGGCCGATGTACAGGGCTCGGTTGAGGCGGTTAAGGAATCACTCCTCAAACTTTCCAATGAGGAGGTTGTTGTTAAGATCATACACAGCGGTGTCGGAGCCATCAACGAATCCGACGTTATACTTGCAAGCGCATCAGATGCGATAATTATCGGATTTAACGTTCGTCCGGATGCAACAGCCAAGGCTACGGCTGAAACAGAGGGTGTTGATATAAGACTGTATGACGTAATATACAAGGCTATCGAGGATGTCGAGGATGCAATGAAAGGTATGCTTGATCCGGTATTCGAGGAGAAAATCATCGGACATGCGGAGATCCGTCAGATATTCAAGGCCAGCGGCATAGGAAACATTGCCGGATCGTATGTGCTTGACGGAGTGATGCAGCGTGGGTGCCTTATCAGGATTACAAGAGCAGGCGAGCAGATATACGAAGGAAAACTCGCTTCCCTTAAGAGATTCAAGGATGATGTCAAGGAAGTTAAATCCGGATTCGAATGCGGTCTTGTATTTGAAGAGTTCGGTGATTTTGCGGAGCTTGACGTTGTTGAAGGTTACGTCATGGAAGAGGTACCGAGAAAATGAGAAAAAACAGTATCAAAAATACGCGGATAAATGCGGAGGTGCAAAAATCACTGGCCAATCTTATCCGCGGAGAGATCAAGGACCCAAGGATTGCGCCTATGACGTGCGTTACCGATGTGGAAGTGGCTCCGGATCTTAAGACCTGCAAGGTATATATAAGTGTTCTCGGTGACGAGACTGCGAGAAGTCAGACTCTTGAAGGACTTCGAAACGCGGAGGGTTTTATGAGAAAGCATCTGGCATCTACACTTAACCTTCGAAACACGCCTACGCTGACATTTATTTCGGATACTTCAACCGAGTACGGAATGGCTATGTCAGCCAAGATAGATGAAGTAATGGCCCCCATCCATGAAAGGGAAGAGGAATGAATCTGCTTGAAGAAATAGGAAACGCCGGAAGTGTTGCAATAGCGGGACATATAAGGCCTGACGGTGACTGTATCAGTTCGACTCTTGCCCTTCGGGGATACCTTAAGAATGCAAAGCCCGGCATTAAGATAACCGTGTTTACGCAGGATAATCCGCCGACAATCTTCTCATATCTCGAGGGTTATGAAGAGATGAATCTTACATATTCTCCGAAGGAGAAATATGATGTATTTGTTGCGCTCGATGTAAGCTCACTTGACCGTCTGGGGGATTCTCTCTGGTTTTTTGAAAATGCCGGAAAAACCATATGCGTTGATCATCACGAAACCAATCCGGGACTTGCGGATGCTAACGAGATAAGACCGAAGGCATCAAGCACGTGTGAAGTGCTCTTTGACCTGTTTGAGAAAGAGTATGTAGATGATAAAGTTGCTGAGTGCCTGTTTACGGGTATCGTCCATGACTCCGGTGTTTTTCAGTATTCCAATATGAGCCGTAATAGTTTTAATACGGTGGGTGAACTTGTTGAATATAATTTTGACGGTCCAAAGATCATTCAGGATACATTCTATGAAAAAACATATGTCCAGAACCAGATTTTGGGGCGGGCGCTTCTTGAGAGCATACTTTTTATGGACGGCAAATGTATCGTCAGCATGGTCGACAGGAAGATGATGGATTTCTATAATGTCCTTCCGAAACATCTGGAGGGAATAGTTAACCAGCTCAAGAATACCCGTGGCGTTGAAGTAGCTATATTCATGTATGAAATGGGTACACAGCGCTTTAAGGTAAGTATGCGCTCCAACGGTTTTGTTAATGTAGCAAAAGTCGCAACGTTATTTGGCGGTGGAGGACATGAAAGGGCTGCCGGGGTGGAGATGAACGGCACATATTATGATATTATAAATGCCCTATCGCGTGAAATAGAAAAACAGATGCAGTAATGGACGGAATTATTAACATATATAAAGAGAGGGGCTACACAAGCCATGATGTAGTGGCAAGGCTTCGTGGGATTCTTAGAACCAAGAAGATAGGACATACGGGAACCCTTGACCCCATGGCGGAAGGAGTACTTCCGGTCTGTGTAGGAGCCGCTACAAAGCTCTGCGAATTGCTTTCCGATCATGATAAGGTTTATGAGGCAGGCATGATACTCGGCGAGACATACGATACCCTTGATATAACTGGCGTTATTCAAGAAAATCGTGAAGTTATGTCAACCGAATCGGATATTCGCGAAGCTGTGTTGTCATTTGTGGGAGGTTATGATCAGACACCTCCGATGTATTCTGCCAAGAAGATAGGCGGGAAGAAGCTTTACGATCTGGCAAGAAGCGGCAATACGGTTGCAAGAAAACCGGTATTTGTGAATATCTACAGTATAGACGTTCTGTCGATTGATATTCCGCATGTAAAATTACTTGTACATTGCGGTAAAGGCACATATATACGATCACTTATCGATGATATAGGAACACGTCTTGGCTGCGGTGCAGCCATGGAGAGCCTTAAACGGACAAAGGTCGGGGATTTCTCTGTTGAAGAATCATACAGACTTTCGGAAGTTGAGTCCGCAATGGATGCAGATAGAATATCTAATGTTATCAAACCGATTGAAACAGTTTTTGACGGCCTTGAAAGTTTTCATGCAGATTACGGGATATCACGGCTTGTCCGTAACGGGAATGTACTTGACGGTAAAAAGGTAAGAGAAGCAATCGGGTTTACCGGTAAGCCGGTGCAGGGAACAAGGATAAAGGTATACGACTGTGAAGGCAATCTTTCCGGAGTATATGAATATAAAATATCAGATGATATCTTTAAGCCTTATAAAATGTTTTTGAGTAATTAAAGAGGTTTTTAACGATGAATGTAATTTCAGGCACATGTGAATTCAGGATTCCGGAGAATACCGTTATTTCCATAGGTAAATTTGACGGTGTTCACAAAGGCCATATACAGATTCTTAAGAGGATGAAAGAGTACATAAGCAGAGGGTATAAGCTCTGTGTGCTTACTTTCGACATTCCCCCTTCAACCCTTGGTTTTGGGACCGATAACGGAGTGATACTGTCTAATGAGGAGAAAAGGTATATTTTCGGCGAGATCGGGATAGATTATTATATTGAGTTTCCGTTCTATGAGAAGACCGCATCGATACCTGCCAGGCAGTTTATCGAAGAGTACATAGTCGACAGAATGAATGCAAAGGCTGTAGTTGTCGGTGAGGACTGCACGTTCGGTCAGGGAGCGGAAGGAAATGCCCAGATGCTCAGGGATTTTGGGCCGCTGTATGACTACGAGGTTGAGATAATAGGCAAGATCAGGGATGGAAAACGTGAGATAAGTTCAACATATCTAAAAGAACTTCTTGTGGCCGGTAATGTGAAAAAGTTTATGAATCTTGCGTATTTCCCGTTTTATTCCCACGGAAGGTTCCGAAGAGAATCTATTTCGGTAGGAGGCGGAATGTCGTATTATGTTATGGATATTCCGGATGAGAAGATTATTCCGTTGGATGGAGTGTATTATTCGACGGTTATCTATGAGGACGAACTGTATGACGCCATAACAAATGTCAGGGGTGATACAAGAGTATTTGAAACATATATATATGGCGGTGTACGCGGAATACAAAGAGCTGATGTTTCCATAGCGCTTTTGCAGTATAAGCGTGAGGAGATCAAATTCTACAAAACTTCGGACATGAACAAAAAGGTAAAAGAGGATATTTTTGACGGTCAGAAATGGCATAAGGAAAAGACGGCAAGATGGAGACAAAAAATCTGAATAAATGCTGAAAATATCGGTTTACATCGGAAGTTGGCTGTGGTAGAATAGCAGATGTTGTACAAACCTGTACCTCGGTAACGGATACGTACCTTATCGCGGTGCATGGGGATAATCTAATGATAAGGGCTAAGCCCGAAGGAGGATTTTATGATCACTAAAGAGAAGAAGACTGCGATAATGCAGGAGTATGCAACAGTTCCCAATGATACGGGTTCACCGGAAGTTCAGATAGCTGTTCTTACAGCAAGGATCGCAGAACTTACGGAGCATTTGAAAGCCAATCCCAAGGATCATCATTCAGCAAGAGGAATGTACAAGATGATCGGTCAGAGAAGAGGACTTCTTGATTATCTGAAGAAGAAGGATATCAACAGATATCGTACACTTATCGAGAAGCTCGGAATCAGAAGATAAATTATCATACAAAGGGACGGAGAATTACACCGTCCCTTTATGTGATTTTTATAATAGTCGTTATTACCCGCATAAATGGGATGGGCAGTAACGTAGTATGTAGAAGAAGAAGGAGAAAAAAATGTACAAAAGCTATTCAATGGAACTTGGTGGACGTACGCTCACCGTTGATGTAGGAAGAGTTGCCAAGCAGGCAAACGGTGCGGCACTTATGCACTACGGTGACACAATGGTACTATCCACTGCAACAGCGTCTGAAAAACCGAGAGAAGGAATTGATTTCTTCCCTTTAAGTGTTGAATTTGAAGAAAAAATGTATGCGGTTGGCAAAATACCGGGAGGATTCAACAAGCGTGAGGGTAAAGCAAGCGAGAATGCCGTACTTACAGCACGTGTTATTGACCGTCCCATGAGACCGCTTTTCCCGAAGGATTATCGTAATGACTGCACATTAAACAACCTGGTGCTTTCGGTTGATCCCGAGTGTCGCCCGGAACTTGTAGCAATGCTTGGCTCTGCCATTGCAACAAGCATTTCGGATATACCTTTTGACGGACCGTGTGCTACAACCCAGATTGGAATGATAGGCGGCGAGTTTATCGTTAACCCTTCACAGGAGCAGTGGAAATCGGGGGATCTTAACCTTACCGTTGCTTCCACAAAAGAAAAAGTTATTATGATTGAAGCAGGGGCTAATGAGATTCCCGAAGCAAAGATGATTGAGGCTATCTATATGGCTCATGGAATCAACCAGGAGATTATAGCCTTTATAGACAAGATTGTAGCTGAGGTTGGCAAGCCCAAGCATGAATATACAAGCTGTGCGATTCCCGAAGAACTCTTCGCTGCAATCAGAGAGGTTTGCCCTCCCGATGAAATGGAAACAGCCGTATTTACGGATGACAAGCAGACTCGTGAGGCAAACATCAGAGATATTACGGAAAAGTGTGAAGAGAAGTTTGCCGATAACGAGGAATGGCTCGCTATTCTCGGTGAGGCTATTTATCAGTATGAGAAGAAGACGATACGTAAGATGATCCTTAAGGATCACAAGCGTCCGGATGGCCGTGAGATTACCCAGATCCGTCCTCTTGCTGCTGAAGTTGATATCGTTCCGAGAGTTCATGGAAGCGCTATGTTTACACGTGGACAGACACAGATCTGTGATATTACAACTCTTGCACCTCTTTCGGAGATGCAGAAGGTTGACGGACTCGATTCCTTTGAAACATCAAAGAGATATATACATCATTACAACTTCCCTTCGTATTCCGTAGGCGAGACAAAGCCTTCAAGAGGACCGGGACGCAGAGAGATCGGTCACGGTGCTCTTGCAGAGAGAGCACTTATACCGGTGCTTCCTTCGGAGGAAGAATTCCCTTATGCAATCAGATGCGTATCGGAAACGTTTGAGAGTAACGGATCAACATCGATGGCCAGCACATGCGCAAGCTGTATGTCTCTTATGGCGGCGGGTGTTCCTATCAAGAAGATGGTTGCCGGAATTTCCTGCGGACTTGTTACTGGGGATACGGATGATGATTTCGTACTCCTTACGGATATTCAGGGACTTGAGGACTTCTTCGGAGATATGGACTTTAAGGTAACCGGTACAACCGAAGGTATTACAGCCATTCAGATGGATATCAAGATCCACGGACTGACAAGACCTATTGTCGAAGGCGCTATTGAAAGATGTCGCCAGGCACGATTGTTCATCATGGATAACTGCATGAAGCCTGCAATCGCAGAGCCTCGTAAGAGTGTTAACGAATATGCTCCCAAGATCGTACAGATCAAGATCGATCCTGAGAAGATCGGTGATGTTGTGGGTCAGCGCGGCAAAACTATCAATGCAATCATTGATCAGTGCGGCGTTAAGATCGATATTACCGATGATGGTTCGGTGAGTGTATGCGGCACGGACCAGGCGGGAATGGATAAAGCGATCGAGCTTATTAAGATAATTACGACCGAATTTGAGGCAGGACAGATATTTACCGGTAAGGTAGTATCAATCAAGGAATTCGGTGCATTCGTGGAGTTTGCTCCCGGTAAGGAAGGTATGGTACATATATCCAAGATTGCCAAGGAAAGAATCAATCGTGTAGAGGACGTGCTTACACTCGGAGATACAGTAACCGTTAAGTGCCTCGGCAAGGATAAGATGGGAAGAATGTCATTCAGTATCAAGGATGTCTGAAAGAATACTGACTGACAAAACCTGACATAAGAATTGAAATTGGTGCAGTCGCTGTATGGCGACTGCATTTTTTATGCTAAATTATAATTGTCAGATAATTTTGTTAAAAAACATATGTATAGCCTGAGTATACTAATAAGATTTCTTGCGTTATAAAAGTCAAAATGACAGTAATCAACATATTATCCACAAAAAGTGGAAAAGTTAATACACGTTATAATAAAAAACAAACTATTAATAACATGCGTTCTAAAACCCCCAGAACATAGGATTTTCTCGTTAACTAATTTTACATAATCTTACTTTTCGAACGAATATTTGCTTTCACACGTTAAAATGTGGATAAAACAATCAAATTGTGTGAAATTCCGATAATATAACAAATTTAATTAAAATTTTCGCGCAATTCCGATCAAAACAATTCTACCTGTTATTAACTTATCTGCCTTAACAATGGCGGCTTCCTATGATAAAATAAATCGGTTAATCAGAGCTTTGTGGGCTGATTGTTTGCATGTTATATATGAAAGGAAAACATATATGTCAAAAAGAGTTGTACTTATTGTGATGGACAGCTTCGGAATAGGAGAAGAGCCGGATGCGGCAGATTTCGGCGATGTCGGAACGAATACATTAAGATCCTGCACCTCCAGTGACTTCTTTAAGGCCGAAAACCTTGCGAAGATGGGCCTTCTTGCGATTGATGGCATCAGCACTGCCAAGAGACTTCCGGAGGAGAAGATTAAGCCTACCGGAGCGTATGCGCGTCTCAGGGAGAGCTCTATGGGAAAAGATACAACGATCGGGCATTGGGAGATAGCCGGACTTATCTCTCCCGAGCCGCTTCCTACCTATCCTGAAGGCTTCCCGGAAGAAGTAATCAAAGAGTTTGAGGAAAAGAGCGGAAGAGGAGTGCTTTGTAACCTTCCGTACTCCGGGACAAAGGTAATAAATGATTATGGTGATGAACATATAAAAACAGGCAAGCTTATAGTCTATACTTCCGCTGACTCGGTTTTCCAGATAGCGGCACATGAAGATATCGTACCTCCGGAGGAACTTTACGATATATGCAGAATTGCAAGGGGAATATTGACAGGTAAGCATGGTGTCGGAAGAGTTATAGCAAGGCCCTTTGACGGAGAAAGCGGTAATTATGCAAGAACTCCGAGGAGGCACGATTTTTCGCTGCTGCCTCCAAAGGATACAATGCTTGATATTCTGTCTGAGAACGGGAAGGATGTGATCGGAATAGGCAAAATACATGACATATTTGCCGGAAAGGGTCTTACCGAATACACATATACAACCGGGAACGAGGATGGCATTAACAAAACCGTGGAATACCTTGACAGGGACTTTAATGGGCTTCTGTTCGTAAATCTTGTTGACTATGACATGCTTTATGGACACAGACGGGATATAGACGGTTATGCAAAAGCGGTCGCATATTTTGATGCGAGAATTCCTGAAATTGTATCAAAGCTTAATAAAGAGGACATACTGATCATAACAGCGGATCACGGATGCGACCCGGCGTTCATGAAAACAACAGACCATACAAGGGAATATGTTCCGTTCCTCTGCTGCGGAGCCGGTTTTGAAGTCCCCGAGGGACTTAAGAGAGGAAATCTCGGAACACGCCCGACGTTTGCGGATATAGCCGCATCTGTCCTGACGTATCTGGAGATGCCGAAGGAGGAGATCGGGAAGGTTTCGGGAGAGAATATTCTGTGATTTAGCACAAAAGATCGAAAAATCACATTCTCGGATAGAGTGACACTTGTTAACAGTTGCTAACAGATTAAATCAATATATTGGGTCTCGGTTGATATAAATGGGATTATAAACACAATAAATAACATGATTGTTCTTTGAACAAGGTGACGCAAAATACCGACCGGTACAGTCAACGCTTTTCGGAGAAAAATCACACGTGTTACATAACACCGGCCACAGACTTTCTGTGATTAGGGCTGTTATATGTATGAAAGATAAAGTAAGGAATAGATGAAAATGACAGACAAGAATCTTAAAAGCGAAATCGATAAGAGGAGAACCTTTGCGATAATCTCCCATCCTGATGCCGGTAAGACCACACTGACGGAGAAGTTTCTGTTATACGGCGGGGCTATTAATCTGGCGGGTTCTGTAAAGGGTAAAGCAACTGCAAGGCATGCAGTATCCGACTGGATGGAGATAGAAAAAGAGCGTGGTATTTCCGTTACGTCATCTGTCCTCCAGTTTAATTACGGTGGTTTCTGCATCAATATCCTTGATACTCCGGGACATCAGGACTTTTCGGAGGATACATACAGGACGCTGATGGCTGCGGATTCGGCGGTTATGGTAATAGACGCGGCAAAGGGTGTCGAGCCCCAGACCAGAAAATTGTTTAAGGTCTGTGCGATGCGCAAGATCCCGATATTTACTTTCATGAACAAGTTAGACCGGGATGCAAGAGATCCTTTTGAACTTCTGGACGATATCGAAAATGAGCTTGGAATACCGACTTGCCCCATGAACTGGCCCATAGGATCGGGTAAGGATTTTAAGGGCGTGTATGACAGGGAACGCAGGATGATAGTTGTGTACTCAGATACGCAAAAGGGAACCAGGGAAGGTCATACGGAGGAGATACCTCTTTCCGATAAAGACAGACTTCTTGCAACGCTTGGTGATACGGCATTTGAAAAACTGATGGAAGATGTGGAACTTCTTGATGGGGCAGGCAGTGAGTTCGATCAGGATGAAGTCGATGCCGGTATGCTTTCACCTGTATTTTTCGGATCGGCACTTACAAACTTCGGTGTTGAGCTTTTTCTTCAGAACTTCCTCAAAATGACATCGAGTCCTCTCGCCAGAAAGGCCGATACAGGAATAATTGATCCTTCATCCAGTGACTTTTCGGCATTTGTATTTAAAATACAGGCAAATATGAACAAAGCCCACAGGGACAGAATTGCATTTATGCGGATTTGTTCCGGAAAGTTTACCGCACAGATGGAAGTGCTCCATGTCCAGGGAGATAAAGTCATGCGACTGTCGCAGCCGCAGCAGATGATGGCAAGCGAACGTCATATCGTTGATGAAGCATATGCGGGGGATATAATCGGGGTTTTTGATCCCGGAATTTTCTCGATAGGGGATACCGTATGTTCCCCTAACGTCAAGTTCGCATATGAAGGAATACCGACGTTTGCTCCCGAGCATTTCGCGAGAGTACGCCAGATCGATACGATGAAGCGTAAACAGTTTGTTAAAGGAATAACCCAGATAGCCCAGGAAGGTGCAATTCAGATATTCCATGAGTTAAACACCGGCCTTGAGGAGATTATAGTGGGAGTTGTGGGTGTCCTGCAGTTCGAGGTGCTTAAATACAGACTTGAAAATGAATACAATGTGGAAATAAGAATGGATACCCTGCCGTATGAGCATATCAGATGGATAGCAAATGCGGAGAATATTGATATAAACAAGCTGTCGGGAACTTCGGATATGAAGAAAGTAACCGATCTTAAGGACAGACCGCTTCTTCTGTTTATTAACAGTTGGAGCATCGGTATGACGTTGGAGAGAAACGAGGGACTGGAACTTGAAGAGTTCTCGAGAAACTAGGAGCCTCAATAAAATATCACGTATTATAATAACGGCGATCGTTTTTGGTAGTCTGTGTGGATGTAACACTTTGCAAAAAATACAGGACACCATATTCGAAACAGGCGTTATTGAAACTGACAGTAAGAGCTCGAATGATTCCGGAATTGAAGATCGGGCTTCGGGCGCAGGGGCAATTAAAGTAATTGATATAAATGGTGACGTTCATGAGACGAGCGTGAATGTTATAGATGGGGGAGAGGCAGAGGATAATGCTGCTGAAACCCTTCCTGCAAGAAATCTCGCGCAGGTTGCTCAGAATCTCTCGGTTTCCGAAGATTATAATTATGCATACAGTAAACTCTCCGATTCCTGTAAAACATGTTATCAGGAGATTTATGCTATTTTAAGTGATCTTCTGGAAAAAGTTGAGTTAACCAGCAAAGATCCCGATGAGATTGACCTTGCTTTTCGAGCTGTTATGGTCGATCATCCCGAAATTTTCTACGTAAAAGGATATTCTATCGGGAAATACATGAGCGGGAATGTGCTTAAGAAGATTGTTTTTTCCGGGACTTATACGATGTCGCAAAGTGATGTTGAGAGGGGCAGGACTCGAATCGACGAATACGTCAGACATGTAGTGGATGGCTATTCGGGAGATGGAAGTGATTACGACAGGATCAGGTACGTTTATGATTATCTTATCCGGAATAATGAGTACGTCCCCGAGTCGATAAATAACCAGAATATTTTAAGTGTTGTTGAAAACGGACAGACGGTTTGCCAGGGTTATACAAAAGCGATGCAGCTTATCCTTAACAAAATGGGTATATTTTGTACGCTTGTTAACGGAACAGCATGCGGAAGCGGAGGGGTACCGGACCCGGAAGATCTTGCCGACATCGAAAATGCCGAGTGGGGCGGACATGTATGGAATATAGTAAAGTGTAACGGAATGTATTATAACATTGATGTTACATGGGGAGATGCCGCTATTACCCTTATGAATGTCGATGGTATGACATCTGATAGTATTGATGTCAATTATGAGTTCTTCCTTGTTGATGATGCATACATTAACGAAACCCATAAACCGGAGCCTGTAGTAGCAATGCCGTACTGTAATTCGATGGAGGATAATTACTACATCCATGAAGGGCTGTATTTTACCGGTGTCGACCCGGATAAGTTTTATCGGGCGTTTGAATCATCCGTTGCATCCGGCGAGCGCATAATGTTTATCAAGGCATCCTCACCGGAAGTATATAACGAGATCAGAAAGCATTTGTTTGACGAACAGAATGTGTTTGAGTATCTTGGCAGAACGAATGTCAGGTACGTTGAGTTCGCGGAGAGAAATTTGATCATGATTTCTCTATGAAAAATAAGTACGTTGTGTTAAAATCACTAGTAACGTTTGCATAAAATGTTGTGTTTTGGAGGAAAAACGATGGAAGAAAACTATGCAAGTGATGAAGTATTGGGTGATGTCCGCATTTCGGATGAGGTTGTTGCCAATATCGCGGTTATAGCTGCTGGAGAGATCGAGGGCGTTTCTTATATCGTAGGAAGCGGCAAACCTAACGAGTTTAAGAATATAGTAGGCATCAAGAATCATACCAAAGACCTTCGTATAGAGGTATGCGAGAAGATCGTATCCGTTGATATGGCGATTGTTGTTAAGTACGGGTATTCCCTTCCCACAGTAGGCAAAGCCGTTCAGGAACGTGTCAGAACCGCTGTAGAGAATATGACAGGTCTTGAGGTTTCGGATGTAAATGTAAGGATTGCCGGTGTGGATTTAAAATGACAAGATCGTTGGTTAGGGAGCATCTGTTTAAGCTCCTGTTTCGAGTAGAGTTTAATTCGCCGGAAGATATGCCGGATCAGGTTCGTCTGTTTTTTGAGGATACTTTTGCAGATGAAGATCATGAAAGTACCGGATCTGATATTCCGGCGCCTGACAGGGAGTATATCAGAGAAAAATATGACCGTATCATAGAACACCTTCCTGAAATTGACGGTATGATAGACAGATCCGCAAAAGGATGGAGTATTGCAAGGATAGGTAAGGTAGAATTGTCTGTCTTGAGACTTGCTATATATGAGATGCTCTATGATGACAATATTCCTGTCGGGGTTGCCATTGATGAGGCCGTAGAACTTGCCAAGAGATTCGGTCAGGATTCTTCGGGGTCGTTTGTCAACGGGATTTTGGCAACGCTGGCAAAATAGTCTGTTTTATGAATGTTTATACTGTCGGGCAGATTAATGCCTATATCAAGAATATGTTTACGCAGGATTATCTCCTGCATTCTGTTATTGTATCGGGAGAGGTAAGCAATTTAAAGTTCCACTCCTCAGGTCATATATATTTCACTTTAAAAGATGATTCGGGAATATTGTCAGCAGTTATGTTCCGATCAAATGCAGCCAGGCTTCGGCAGAAGCTGTCAGACGGGGATAGAATAGAAGCCTGCGGTTCAGTTAATATTTACGAAAGATCCGGCAGTTACCAATTATATGTTACAAGTATCAAAAAGGCCGGGGAAGGAGCCGAGAAGGAAGAACTCGAGCGCCTTAAACAGAAACTGTCGGAAATGGGTGTGTTTGATCCTATGTACAAGAAACCGGTTCCAAAGTACTCTTTCAGGATCGGTGTAGTGACATCACCTACCGGATCTGTGATTCATGATATCAGACAGGTCGCAGGCCGCCGAAATCCGGGAGTAGAAATAGTCCTTCATCCCGCCAAAGTTCAGGGGGAAGGTGCTTCGGATACTATCATTGCAGGGATAAGGGCACTTGAAAAAGAAGGAGTAGATGTTATTATAGTCGGGCGTGGGGGCGGATCTGATGAGGATCTGTCGGCATTTAACGATGAAGCGCTTGCAATGGCGATCTTTAATTGTGCGGTTCCTATAGTGTCTGCAGTCGGACATGGTGATGACGAGTCTATAACGGATATGGTCGCGGATGTTCACGTGCCGACGCCATCAGCTGCTGCGGAAATCACGGTTTTTTTATATGATGATTTTGTCCGCGACGTTAATATGCGAACCATGATGCTCGAGAGAATGATGACAAAACATATAGACGACAAGAGAGGGGCTCTGCGTCAGAGAGCGCTTCGAATGGAAGCACTGAGCCCGGCGTCGAAAATCAGACTTCAGCGTGCTCTGTACCAGAATAAAGCGCAGAAGCTCGAAGACCTTATGAACAGGAAACTTGACGTGGCAAAGCACAAGGTGCTTATATATATAGAAAAGTACAAAGCACTCTCACCGCTTGAAAAAATAGGACACGGATTTGCTGCGGTTACAGATGATAACGGACTGAAGGTTACGGATATCACAACTGTAAATCCGGGAGATAACTTAAGACTTATAATGCGCGAAGGCGTTATCAGGGCGACTGCAACAGGAATAGAAAAGAGGGAGTAAAATGACACTTGAAGAGACTTTTGCGAAAATAGATGAAGTAATGGATAAACTCTCGGACGATTCCCTCCCGCTTGAAGAGTCATTTGCGGTATATAAGGAAGGCATGGAACTTCTGGACGGGTGCAGAAGTATAATTGATGATGTTGAAAAGAAAGTAGCAAAGCTGGCAGAAGAAGATGATACTTGACTCGATAAATAAGACAAATGATATAAAGGATGTAGGAGCTGGTGATCTGGATGAACTGGCTCAGGAGATCCGGGATTTTCTTATAGAAAAGATCAGTGTGAACGGTGGGCATTTAGGATCAAACTTAGGTGCCGTTGAGCTTACAATGGCACTTCATCTTGTGGCAGATCTGCCGAGAGACCGGATAGTATGGGATGTGGGACATCAGAGCTACACCCATAAGATACTTACCGGAAGAAAGGATGAGTTTGATACACTGCGAAAGTTCGGTGGTATAAGCGGATTTCCGAAAAGAAGAGAAAGCAACTGCGATGCCTTTGATACAGGCCATTCTTCGACTTCTATCTCGGCCGGATTGGGACTTGCAAAAGCAAGAGATCTTGCAGGTGAGGATTACGGAGTATATGCAGTAATCGGTGACGGGGCACTTACGGGTGGTATGGCTTACGAAGCTCTTAACAATGCGGCTTCACTTAAGACCAATTATGTGATTGTGCTTAATGATAACAACATGTCGATTGCTGAAAATGTGGGAGGAATGTCAAGTTATCTGCAGGATATCCGTACGGCGGACGCATACAGAAACTTCAAGATGGGTCTCGAGGATGCGCTTAACAAAATCCCGGGAGGCGTTGCCGTAGTAGATAAACTGAAGAAGTACAAGAGCAGTTTCAAACAGCTTGTAGTCCCGGGAATGTTCTTCGAGGATATGGGAATCACATACTTAGGACCTGTCGACGGACATGATATCAAGTCAATGGTAAAGGTTTTCAAAGAAGCGAGAAGATATCCGAAGTGCGTAATAGTTCATGTTCTTACGCAGAAGGGAAAAGGTTATGCTCCGGCAGAACGCCATCCGGCGAGATTCCACGGAGCCGAGCCTTTTGATATTGAAACGGGACTTCCTTCGGTCAACAGAACAAAAGCAAATTATACCGATGTATTCTCAACAGTAATGATCAAACTCGGTGAGCGCAATCCAAAAGTATGCGCGGTAACCGCGGCTATGCCGGACGGAACCGGACTTAAACGGTTTTCCCGCAAGTACCCGGAGAGATTCTTTGATGTCGGAATAGCGGAGGAACATGCCGTGACATTTGCGGCAGGGCTTGCGGCAGGTGGATTTATTCCGGTTGTTGCTATATATTCTTCCTTCCTTCAGAGGGCGTATGATCAGATTATTCATGATGTTTGTATCCAGGATCTTCCGGTTATTTTTGCGATTGACAGAGCCGGAATCGTTGGTGCGGACGGCGAAACACACCAGGGAATCTTTGATCTGTCCTATCTGTCAAGTATTCCGAATATGACAATCATGGCACCGAAGAACAAGTGGGAGCTGTCCGACATGCTCAAATTTGCTGTTAAGTTTGGAGCACCGATCGCGGTGAGGTATCCGAGAGGTCTTGCATACGACGGACTTGAGGAATACAGGAAACCAATTATACTCGGACAGAGTGAGGTAATATATGAAGAGTCCGGAATTGCGCTGTTTGCAGTGGGCAGCATGGTCAAGGTTGCCGAACAGGTAAGGAATACACTCAAGAACGAATACGGAAAGCACGTTTCGATAATAAATGCACGATTTGTCAAACCTATCGACGAGGAAATGGTAGGTTATCTTGCCAAACAGCACAGATTGATCGTTACGATGGAAGAAAACGTGGAAAGCGGTGGATTCGGTGAAAAAGTAAGAAAATGCGCCGACGAGATGGGACTTGATATCGATATTCTCGTATGTGCCCTTCCGGACGACTATGTTGAACACGGAAACGTCAGTATCCTTGCACATGAGGTCGGTATAGACTGCGAATCTATAGTGGAGAAGATTATAGATCATGAAAAAAAGGCTTGATGTTTTACTTACCGAAAGAGGTCTTGCCGAATCGCGAGAAAAAGCCAAAGCTATAATAATGAGTGGCAACGTTTTTGTTAAAGGACAGCGCGAAGACAAAGCCGGTGCATCTTTTGATGAAAATGAAGAAGATATAGTAGTACGGGAAAATCCTTTGAAATATGTGAGCCGCGGGGGACTTAAGCTTGAGAAAGCAGTAGGAGAGTTTGGAATAGATCTTGACGGTCTAATCTGTATGGACATAGGAAGTTCAACAGGAGGTTTTACCGACTGCATGCTTCAGAATGGGGCAGCAAAGGTATATGCCATAGATTCTGGAACCGCCCAGCTTGCGTGGAAGCTTAGATGTGACGGGCGCGTTGTCTGCATGGAGAAAACAAATTTCAGGTACGTGACGGCTGATCAGGTAAAAGATCCGATTGATTTTGCGTCAGCGGACGTGTCCTTCATTTCACTTGATAAAATACTGCCGGCGGCCTATCCGCTTCTTAGAGATCACGCAAGGATGGTTTGCCTCATAAAGCCTCAGTTTGAAGCAGGAAGAGATCAGGTCGGCAAAAAGGGAGTAGTCAGGGATAAAAAAGTTCATAAAGATGTAATAGATAAGGTTATAGGCATAGCAGAAGACACTCGCCTGTCTCCGATAGGACTTACGTATTCACCGATAAAGGGTCCGGAGGGGAACATAGAGTACCTTATTTTTCTGGAAAAAGAGGGAGAGTCTCTTTCGGAAAAACTTAGGAACGATATTAAAATAACGGTTGATACCGCATTCGAGAGGCTGTAAATGGACAGGTTTTTTGTAATCACAAACGAAACAAGGGATGAGGGAAGCCAGCGTGCAAAAGAGATTTGCAGGTATTTTGCCTCGCGCAACAAATCATGTGATTACGTTGCGATAGAGCGGGACAGCGCTGCCGACAGCAGCGAGATATGCAGAATCAGGGAACTTTCCGATGATACCGATGCTGTGATTGTTCTCGGAGGAGACGGAACATTTATCCAGTCAGCCGGAATACTGGCCCCGAAACAGATACCGATGATCGGTGTTAATCTCGGACATCTCGGGTATCTGGCAGAAGTGGACAAAGAAAACATAACACCTGCTCTTGATAGACTGATAAATGATGATTACGAGATAGGTGAGAGGATGGTTCTTTCGGGAACGCCTGTTATTGATGGCAAAAACAGCGGTGGCTCTTATGCTGTAAATGACATAGTTGTAAAGACACCGGGTTCCACCGTCGTATCATACCGTATAGAGGTCAACGGTACATATCTGACTACGATGTCTGCAGACGGAATAATCGTCGCCACCCCTACCGGATCAACCGCATACAACATGTCTGCCGGAGGTCCCATTGTCGAGCCCGGGTCATCCATGATCGTTATCACACCCATCTGTCCGCTTCAGGTAGTGAGCCGTTCGGTTGTTCTGTCCGGATCGGATACAATAGTGATTAAAGTTGTAAAATCTTCCTCAAGACGCAGCAGAACTGCCGCCGTTTATTTTGACGGGACAGGCGAGAGAATTCTTTCCGAGGATGATGAAGTCATAATCAAAAAGGCTGAGGCGAGAATCAAACTGATAAAGCTTTCCAAGGAAAGTTTTCTCGAAGTGCTCTCAAGAAAGATGTGACCGCTAAAAATGTGTCCTTGAAAGGATATTTATGAAAAACTACAGACACCAGAAAATAATGGATATAGTACGTTCATCCGAGGTGGAGACCCAGGAGGAGCTTGCAAGGCTGCTTAGGGAAGCGGGTTTTACCGTAACACAGGCAACCGTATCGAGAGATATTAAACAACTTAACTTAAAAAAGGTTCCTTCATCTTCGGGCAGGCAGTGCTATGCAGCGTCGGGGACGAAGGAAACGGTTGACGGAGACAGACTGGTGGGAATACTAAAGGCCGGATTCGTTTCAATGGAGGCAGCATCAAACATTCTGGTTATCAAGACAGTCTCGGGAATGGCAATGGCGGTAGCAGCGGCAATCGATGCGCTTTCTATTCCGAAGATGGTTGGCTGCATTGCGGGAGATGATACCATTATGTGCGCGATACGCTCATGTGACGATATTGGGACCGTAACGGAAGCGATAGAGAAACTTATAGGAAGTACGGATAATTAGACAGAGGATTATGCTTCAGAGTTTACACGTTAAAAATATAGCACTCATAGATGATGTTGAGATTGATTTTACCGAAGGTCTCAATATTCTCACAGGTGAGACCGGTGCCGGAAAATCGATCATTATCGATTCTGTTAATTTTGCCCTTGGGGCCAGAATGCCGAAGGACATTGTCAGATCGGATTGTGATTATGCGCTCTGTGAGCTTGTTTTTTCGATTGATGATGAAAAAACAAAGAGTGAACTCGAAAAACTTGATATTATGTTAACCGACGATCAGGTCATTCTTCAGCGCCGTATCGTTAACGGAAAGGCCGGATGCAAGGTGAACGGAGAGTCTGTTCCGGCGTCGAAGATTCGTGATATTGCCGAATATCTTATTGATATTCACGGACAGCACGAGCATCAGTCACTCCTCTATAAGAAAAATCACAAAATCCTGCTTGACAGCTTTTGTAAAGATGGATTTGATGATGAGTTATGTAAACTCAACGGGCTTTATGACGAATACAGATCCGCAAAGGAAGAGTATGAGAAGGCTTCCGCATCAAAGGACACGGTAGCACAGGATCTTGATTACTCGAAGTTTGTTGCGGGGGAGATCGAAGCAGCGGCACTTAGTGAAGGTGAAGATGAAGAACTGGAGAATGATTTTTCCAGAATGAACAATTCACGCAAAATTGCTGAGATTTTTTCTAAAGTAATGCAGGCGCTTTCTTCGGATCAGGAGGGTGCAGCCTCCATGGTTGGATATGCTCTTTCGTCCATGCACCAGATTG
>DGUG01000008.1:1842-3417 GCA_002394535.1 Lachnospiraceae bacterium UBA4316 | reverse complement strand
CGATATTATTGAAAGCCAAGCCATTGCAACCATACAGTTAACGAATTTTATTATAAACCTTGTGACAAAAAAAGAAAAGTTTTCTGAACCTTTTTTAACGTTTCTGTTGTCTTTACTTTTGAAAAGATAATTTTGTTCTCTATAGGAAGAGAGGGTTACCATGTCACTTAAACGAAGAATCAGTGTATATATACTCGCAGCAATTGCTTTTATAACGTTATTTCTTCTGCCTATTATAGGTTTATCCGCTGTCAGAGCGCAGGCCGGAGCAACCGATCAGACCGCTGTTTCATCGGACGGCTACGTCTTTTATATTGTTGACAGCAATGAAGTGCCTCTTGCAGCTGCACCTTCGGTCGACGTTTCGGTGTATGTTTTCTGGATCACCCTTGCCGCAATTACTGTAATGGTTCTGTTTGTGTACTCGACCTGGTATCTTTCAATACGCAGAAATCTTTTCGAGTTATCAGGAAGGCTTTCCCTGTCGGAGCGAAGAGCCTATGATCTGCACTATGGTTTCTTACATCCGGTAAAATCATACCGTCTTGAAAAAGAAGCCGAAGACATGGTTGTCAGCAGATACTCAAGGTACATTTAGACACTGTATCAGCCTCATCGATGTTGCCATACACCGACGGAAATAATCATAGCAAAACGGAGGAGATTAAATCTCCTCCGTTTCTTATTTCACAATATACGGTTTTTATTCTTCCGCATCCGCTACCGCTACTTCCTCCATAACCTCTTCTTCATCAAAAGACTCTTCTGAATCCTCGGTCATGTCTATAGCGTCTTCATCCTCATCATCGTATACAGGCTTTACCTCTTCGTCCCTCTTAACCTCGAGGCTGTCGGGAAGCGTTGTGTCAAGCATAACTTTTCTGTACTGCTTCATGCCTGTACCTGCAGGGATCAGTTTACCGATAATAACATTTTCCTTAAGTCCGATCAGCGGATCAACCTTACCCTTGATGGCAGCTTCCGTAAGAACCCTTGTAGTCTCCTGGAATGATGCTGCCGACAGGAATGAGCTTGTTGCAAGACTTGCCTTTGTGATTCCGAGCATTACCTGCTTGGCTTCAACCGGCTTCTTTCCTTCCGCTACAAGTGCCTCATTGATATCCTCAAGTTCAAGAGCATCAACAAGTGATCCGGGTAACAGATCGGAATCTCCGTCATCCTCAATACGAACCTTCTTGAGCATCTGACGCACAATCACTTCGATGTGCTTATCGTTGATCTCAACACCCTGAAGTCTGTAAACTCTCTGAACTTCGCGGAGCATGTAATCCTGTGCCGCACGAACTCCCTTAATCTTTAATATGTCATGAGGATTAACGGAACCATCCGTCAGCTCGTCGCCGGCCTCTATATCCATGCCCTCTTCAGTTATCTTGGAGCGTGAACCGTAGGGAATCAGGTATGTCTTGCTCTCACCTGTTTCATCGTTGGTTACTATAACCTCACGTTTCTTCTTGGTATCCTGCAATACCGCACGGCCTGCGATCTCTGATATAATTGCAAGTCCCTTAGGCTTACGTGCCTCGAACAGCTCCTCGACACGGGGAAGACCCT
>DGUG01000008.1:0-1735 GCA_002394535.1 Lachnospiraceae bacterium UBA4316 | reverse complement strand
TAAGCTGTGTACCGGGCTCACCGATAGACTGTGCTGCAATGATACCTACTGCTTCACCGACCTGAACCATTTCACCCGATGCCATGTTAGCACCGTAACACTTACTGCATATACCGTTATGGCACTTACATGTAAGTATGGTACGGATCTTGATACCGATCTTGGATTCAAGAACCGGTGTCCCTTCAGAGTCAACTGCACTCTTAAGAACAAGCTCCACACGTCTGGGTGTAATCATATGATTCTTCTTAACAAGAACGTTTCCGTCCTTATCAAGTATATCGTCTGCCGCATATCTTCCGAGTATACGGTCATGCAGTGTCTCAATTACTTCCTTGCCGTCCGCAAATGCCTTGACATACATTCCCGGAATCTCGGGACGCTTTTCGGAACAATCCTGCTCACGAATGATAAGTTCCTGGGAAATATCTACAAGACGTCTTGTAAGATATCCCGAGTCAGCTGTTCTAAGAGCGGTATCCGACAGACCCTTACGTGCTCCGTGAGCCGACATGAAGTACTCCAGAACGTCAAGACCCTCACGGAAGTTCGATTTGATCGGCAGCTCGATAGTCTTACCTGTTGTATCAGCCATCAGACCACGCATACCGGCAAGCTGTTTGATCTGCTTGTTCGAACCACGGGCACCTGAGTCAGCCATCATGTAGATGTTGTTGTACTTGTCAAGTCCGTCAATCAGCTCGTTAGTGATGTTTTCGTCGGTTACTTTCCATGTATTTATGACACCGTCATGTCTCTCTTCTTCGGTAATAAGACCCCTCTTATAGTTACGGGTAATCTTCTCAACGGTCTGCTGTGCCTCATCAAGCATCTGCTGCTTCTTGGCGGGAACCGTCATATCCGAAATGGAAACAGTCATCGCTGCCTGTGTCGAGTACTTGTATCCCATTGCCTTGATATCGTCAAGAACTTCCGCGGTCTTGGTTGCACCATGGTTATTGATGACTTTTTCAAGGATCTTCTTGAGGTGTGATTTTCCTACGTGGAAATCAATCTCAAGCTTAAGCGCATTTTCCGGATTTTCCCTGTCGACAAATCCAAGATCCTGAGGAAGAATCTCGTTGAAGATAAGTCTTCCGAGGGTTGTTTTGATCATTCCGGAAACTTTCGATCCGTCAGGCATAACCTTCTCACGATAAACGTTTATCGGCTGGTGAAGGGTAATCTCCTGATTTTCATATGCAAGGAGTGCCTGATTCATTGAGTTGTAATATCTTCCGAGAACATCAACCATCTCGCAGACGATCCATCTGTCACGCGCAGGATCGATGTTAACCCTGATAATCGTATCTCTCTCAAGAGGTGTGCCCTTAACGCTGTCAGCACTCTTGCCGGCCTTGATTGCCTTTTCCTTTGCACTCTGGTACTCATAGAAAGCATTCTTAGCGGCCTCGATAAATGATGAACGGATCTTTTCTCTTGCTTCTTTTTCCGTATTCTCATCAAGAGCTTTTATATCAGCCCCTGCTTTCAGAACTTCCTCTTCGGTAGCAGGGAAGCTCACTGCTGCCTCACCCTCAAAATCGGGATCCTTGGAAAGGTCTCTCATTCTCTCCATTGTAAGATAGTAGATTCCGAGTACCATATCCTGAGAAGGAACCGCAACCGGTCCACCGTCGGAAGGCTTCAAAAGGTTGTTTGGCGAGAGCAGAAGGAATCTGCACTCTGCCTGTGCTTCAACCGAAAGAGGAAGATGCACTGCCATCTGGTCACC
>DGUG01000025.1 GCA_002394535.1 Lachnospiraceae bacterium UBA4316 | reverse complement strand
GATGAGATCAACTGTGTGTCGGAGACGCTTTATCCTTCTATGCTGCAGTTTCTGCAGTACAAAGTTTTCGGAAAGCATACTGTGCCCGAAGGGTGGGTTATTGTTACAGCCGGCAATCCTCCGGAGTTTAACAGGGCTGTACGTGAGTTTGATGTGGTTACACTTGACAGACTGAAGGTAATTACGGTTGAGGCAGATTACCCGGCGTGGAAGAGCTATGCGGCCAAAGCGGGTATACACGGAGCAGTTACGGGATTTCTTGAAACCAATAAAGACTGCTTCTACAAAGTGGAGACTACCGTTTACGGCAAGAACTACGTTACTGCAAGAGGCTGGGAAGATCTTTCCGATATGATCGAACTGTATGAGGAAGACAATAAAACGGTAAATGACAGCCTGATCGGTCAATATATCACGGATGAGAAGATAATAAAAGAATTCTCCGCTTATTACGACCTCTATAATAAATACAAGAAACAATATGACGTTGAGGCTGTTTTTTCAGGGAAACTATCCGAAGATACTGCAGATGCTGCCGCACATGCACCGGTAGATGAGAGACTGGCACTTACGGGACTTCTTGCCGATACGCTAAAGAGCGAGATGGGAGAGATACTTACAGCTCACAGAATTCTTGCCGAAATCAGAACACATATTAAAGATATTGCCGATGCAAAAGGGGAAGATGCACAGATAAAGCTGGAGGAGCTTGCGAATTCGGCTCTCTCCATCATAGCCAGAAAATCAAGAGCCGGATCGCTTTCACCCGACGAAAAAACAAGATACAAGCGTATTGCTAAATTCTACACGGATGCGAAGAGCAGGGTGGGTAACGGTGAGAAAATAAAGGATATATATAATGCAAGAGTTACCGCTCTTCGGAAGGATATAGAAGCGGAACTTGAGAGAACAGACAATTTGTTTGCCGGTATGGAGCGTATATTCGGAGCAGACGGAAATGAAATGCTCACACTTGTTACGGAGATGACATTGTCCGATGATACAAGCAGCTTCCTGTCCGAATTCGGGTCAAAATCCTATGAGAAATACTCCGGTGTTCTGAAGGTGGGTGACCGTGCCGAGAGCTTGCGCAGGGAGATTATGGAACTTACATGAATGAAGACATATATGAAGTCAGAGACAGGATCATTGAGAACAGGGCTTTTTTGTCGAGAAAAGACATCAGGAAGGTCAAGATCTGCCGTGGAGCCGGATACATAGGTGACTGGGCTTTTGCGAAATGCTCTAATCTGAAGGAAGTAGTGTTTGAGGATGATTTTCACCCCGGGTTGTTTGGAAAGCATGTGTTTACGGGGTGTGAGAAGCTTAGCACCATAGCTTTCGCAAATACGGATGAAAGCACTAACAGGCTGCTGGCTGTTTGTACCAACAAGATGTACTATGATCATCTGTTGCGGGCTGATGACGTAGGAAAGAAGAGCTGGTATGAGAAGTGGGATATAAGCCTTATCTCACAGCTGAAGACCGATGACGCCGAAGCGAGGATGAGTGCTGCTTTGTGTGGTGAAGAGGATATATCATATGACGGAATCGGATCGGTTGACGGGGAACTTCCCGGAGAGACTGACGATTATGTGAGAAAAGAAGAGTTCAGGAAGTGCTCATTGTGTTATCTGCGCCTCACATATGACATTTATCTTACGGACATGACAAGGGAGACTATTTGCGATCACCTGATAAACAACAGCCTCGGGAACAGGAGTGGGGCTTCATTCTATTCACTGTTTGAGGACAGCAATAATTCACTTGAGTACATGCGCATATACCTTGATACGATAAAACCAGACAGGGAGATGATCACGGATATGATCGGGAATGTTCCGTCCCATAATGTTGTGGCAAGATCGTATCTGATAAAAGAAGCGGAAAAAAAGAGTGATGTACTATCGGATCTGCTGTTGTAGATTTGGTGTTGTTTGGGGATTATGGAAGAGAAAAGACTGTGCAGGAAGTGTCTTCTTGCGGAACTTGACAATGAAAAACTGCTGGCTGATGTCAGGACTGCCATAGAAAGGCTCGGTGATAAAATGCGGGTTGGGGACGAGCTGTATAAAAAGCGTCTTGACGAGTGCAGGGTCTGTGATTACCTGAATGAAGGCACCTGCGGCGCCTGCGGCTGTTATGTCGAGCTTCGCGCAGCTGCAAAGACGGGAAAGTGTCCGTATAAAAAATGGTAGTGCTATGTTACAATAATACAGAAAGGCAGGGATGGTTATGGATATCAACAAAATTATGGAATCGGGAAGAATTGAGGAAATATACGGACATGATCCCGAATTGATTAAATATCAGGAGGAGAGATATGAGCGGGCTTATGCAGGGTACAAAGAACACTTCGGAGAAGCCGAAGAGATTCATGCCTTTTCCGCATCGGGCCGTTCGGAGATCGGAGGAAATCATACGGATCATCAGCGCGGGCAGGTGCTTGCGGCATCCCTCGTGATAGACTCTCTTGCATTTGCATCGGCGGTTCCTCAAAATGTAATCACTCTCTATTCGGAAGGATATGAAACATATAAGGTTGATATAACGGATCTTGAAGTGAGCGAATCGGAGATCGGAACTACTGCATCGCTTATTCGCGGTGTTGCTGCCGGTTTTAACAAAAAGGGATTTAAGGTAGGCGGATTCAATGCTTACGTTACCAGCGATGTTATCGGGGGATCAGGACTGTCGTCATCGGCTTCTTTTGAATCCCTGGTCGGAGTGATAATGTCGGGGCTATATAACGATGGGAAGATATCAACCGTTGATATAGCGAAGATCGGGCAGTTTGCCGAAAACAAGTATCTCGGAAAACCTTGTGGTCTGATGGATCAGATGGCGTGCAGCGTCGGCGGCTTTGTGCATATTGATTTTGCAAGGACAAGTGATAAGGAGCCGCTTATGGATGATTCGTACCCGAAGATAGAGCGGATTGATTTTGATCCAATGGATTACGGATATTCTCTTATAATTACGGATACGAAGGCTTCCCACGCCGACCTTACAAGTGAGTATGCGGCTATTCCCCAGGAGATGAAGGACGTTGCGGCATATTTTGGGAAGGAAGTTCTCTCCGAAGTATCCGAAGATGAATTCATGGTGAAGATACGCGATATAAGGAAGAAAACAGGGGACAGAGCGGTTGTAAGGGCGCTTCACTATTTTGAGGAAAACAAACGTGTGGTATCGGAAGCGAAGGCTCTTAAAGATGGTGATTTTCAGGAGTTTTTGAGGGAATTTGCCAGCTCCGCAAAATCATCTTTCCAGTATTTGCAAAATGTATATTCGGTAAAAAATGTGAACATTCAGAGCATGTCGGTGGCACTTGCCGTAAGCGATGTAGTACTTAATCCGCCCAGCAAGGGATATGCGAGAGTTC
>DGUG01000074.1 GCA_002394535.1 Lachnospiraceae bacterium UBA4316 | reverse complement strand
TACAAGTGAGTATGCGGCTATTCCCAAGGAGATGAAGGACGTTGCGGCATATTTTGGGAAGGAAGTTCTCTCCGAAGTATCCGAAGATGAATTCATGGTGAAGATACGCGATATAAGGAAGAAAACAGGGGACAGAGCGGTTGTAAGGGCGCTTCACTATTTTGAGGAAAATAAACGTGTGGTATCGGAAGCGAAGGCTCTTAAGGATGGTGATTTTCAGGAGTTTTTGAGAGAATTTGCCAGCTCCGCAAAATCATCTTTCCAGTATTTGCAAAATGTATATTCGGTAAAAGATGTGAACATTCAGAGCATGTCGGTGGCACTTGCCGTAAGCGATGTAGTACTTAATCCACCCAGCAAGGGATATGCGAGAGTTCATGGCGGAGGGTTTGCCGGAACTATACAGGCATTTGTGAGAAATGAGTATGCCGATGAATATATACAGGCAATGAGCGATCTTCTGGGTGAAGGCTCGTCAAGGAAGTATGCGATCAGAAAATACGGGTGCGTCCAGGTATTCTGATATAGAAATGATATATGAAGGAGAACGGTAATGGGTGAAGGCATAGGCAATATTTCGGACCTTATAAGCGAACTTGTTTCATACGCTGTCAAGGCGCATCTTATCAAAAAGGATGATGTGATCTACTCAACCAACAGACTGCTTGAGTTATTCGGCGAGGCGGAATACAGACCTGAGCAGACGGCAAAAAAGCCCAGGGATCTTCATTATATACTTGAAGATATGACGGATATAGCTGTTCAAAATGGCATTCTTGAGAATGATACGATTACGAACAGGGATCTGTTTGATACAAAGATTATGGGACTTATCACGCCTCCCCCGTCCGTTGTACGCAAGAAGTTCATGAAGAAATATGAGATTTCTCCTAAAGAGGCAACCGACTATTATTACAGGTTCTCTAATGCAACAAATTATATCAGGACCGACAGGATCAAAAAAGATATTAAATGGGTCGCAACGTCCCCCTTCGGAGAGCTTGACATCACGATTAATCTCTCAAAGCCCGAAAAGGACCCGAGGGATATAGCGAATGCGTTAAGTGCGCCCAAATCGGGATATCCCCTTTGCCTGCTCTGCGCCGAGAATGAAGGCTATGCCGGAACTATCACACATCCTGCCAGACAGAATCACCGGATAATACCGATCAAACTGTGCGGACAGCCCTATTTTCTCCAATACAGTCCCTATGTGTATTATAACGAACATTGCATAGTGTTTAATAAAGAACACACGCCTATGAAGATCGATGAAGATACGTTTGCAAAGCTACTCGATTTCATACAGGCATTTCCCCACTATACAATAGGCTCAAATGCGGATCTTCCGATTGTCGGAGGCTCTATACTGACACATGACCATTTTCAGGGAGGGTGTTATGAGTTCCCGATGGTGAGGGCAGCCTATACGAAGAAGTTTAAGCTGAAAGGTTATGAAGATATAGAGGCAGGTATCATCAACTGGCCGCTTTCAACGATCAGGCTTCGCAGTAAGAATATGGCAAAGCTTATCAAGGCATGTTCAATGATTCTGGATAAATGGCGCAAGTACACGGATGAGAAGGCATTTATTTATGCTTATACCAAAGAGGACGGGAAAAAGGTTCCGCATAATACAATCACTCCCATTGCGAGAATGAGGGATAATCTGTATGAGATGGATCTTGTGCTTAGAAATAACATAACTACCGAAGAACATCCTCTCGGCGTATATCATCCCCACAGCGAGTACCATCACATCAAGAAGGAGAATATAGGACTGATCGAGGTAATGGGCATGGCAATTCTGCCGGCAAGACTGAAAGACGAGCTTGGCGGCCTGGTGCACATAATCGAACAGAGCCTTAATGAATCTGCTGATGATGCAACCGCAACACAAAGCATACAAAGAGCGGTTTCGTCAGATGATAAACTGCGCGTACATGAAGAATGGCTTATGGAGCTTCTTCAAAAAGATATAGGAAAACTTCGTAACACGAATGTTACCGATTATATTCGTCAGGAGGTCGGCATCGTATTCTCCCATGTTCTTGAGAATGCCGGTGTATTCAAACAGAATGAGGATGGCGAGGCTGCATTTAATCGTTTTATCGACTCTCTGTAACGCAAACCGCTCCTTTATGATATAATACTTGATTATCATTATCATTAATGGTTATATTGAGTATTCTGTTTAGGAGGCGCGGTTATGAACCTCAAGGGAGTCAATGCCGGAAGTTCTGCAAAAGTGATCATGGTCGGCGGAGAAGGAGCTTATCGCCAGCATCTGCTCGATATGGGTATTATACCGGGAACAATACTTACGGTTGTAAAGTATGCGCCGATGGGGGATCCCGTAGAGATACGCATACATTCTTATGAATTAACTCTCAGACTTGATGATATGAATATGATCGAAGTTGAGCCTGTAGAGATATCCGACCTGCCGGATCAAGGTAAACCTCCCAAAAAGAGAGGAGAGCATCCGGGGCTCGGAGAGGGAGGAAGGTTTCATCCGAAGGGGAGCAAGGAACCTCTTCCTGAGTCGGAAAAGCTTTCATTTGCACTGGTCGGAAACCAGAACAGCGGCAAGACCACGTTATTTAACCAGCTGGCAGGAGCCAGGCAGCATGTCGGTAATTTTCCCGGAGTAACGGTAGACCGCAAGGACGGAACTATACTGGGCTACGAAAATACTCTTATCACGGATCTTCCCGGAATCTATTCCATGTCTCCGTATTCGGCGGAAGAACTCGTATCGAGGGATTTTGTCCTTAATAACAAGCCTAAAGCTATCATAAATATAGTGGATGCGACGAACATCGAGAGAAATCTCTATCTTACAATGCAGCTTCTGGAGATGGAGATACCGGTTGTTGTTGCCCTGAATATGATGGATGAGGTTATAGGTAACGGAGGGTATATCGACGTCAATGAGATGGAAAATATGCTCGGTACTCCGGTCATTCCCATATCCGCAGCCAAAAATCAGGGGATTAACGAACTTGTGGAGCACGCGGTTCATATTGCTAAATATCAGGAAAAACCTTTAAGACAGGACTTCTGTGATGAGAGCGACAACAACGGAGCGGTTCATCGCGCACTTCACG
>DGUG01000088.1 GCA_002394535.1 Lachnospiraceae bacterium UBA4316 | reverse complement strand
GTTCCGTCATTAATATTGGCATAAAGAGCCGAACGGATCTCGGAATCCGAGAATGTTTCACCCGAAAAATACCTTTCCATGAAATCTTCGCTTGTTTCGGCTACTGCCTCCATAAGAGACTCTTTATATTTCTCAAGATACTCCCTGCTGTAGTCGGGAACATCACATTCATCGGCCCTGCCGCCCTCTGTCCATCTGAATCCTTTTTCACTGACAACGTTGACATAGCCCACAAGCTTCTCGTCCTCACGGATCGGTAAATGGAAAGGAGCTATCTTCTTGCCGTACAAGCCTTCAAGATCCTCAACGATCTTCCTGTAGCTGGCATTGTCCACGTCCATATCGGTAACAAAGAAGATCCTGGGCAGTTTGTATTTCTCGCATATCTCCCATGCCTTCTCGGTTCCGACTTCAACACCGGCTTTACCGGAAACTACGATGATAGCACCTGCAGCAGCGCCTACAGCCTCCTCAACCTCTCCTACAAAATCGAAATATCCGGGAGTATCGAAAATATTGATCTTACAATCATCCCACTCAATAGGAACCACACTTGTTCCGATAGAAAAATGTCTCTTTTGTTCTTCTTTGTCGTAATCGCTTATCGTATTACCGTCATCGGTCTTACCCATCCTAGTGGTAATTCCGGCCAAATAAGCCATAGCCTCCGTCAAAGTAGTCTTGCCGCATCCGCCGTGTCCCAAAATGACAACATTACGGATCTTATTACTGGGGTAAACCTTCATATTGTAACTTCCTCCAATTATTGAATATTAGGAGCATGCGCACCTTGTTAACATTATAAAAAAATACAGGTTTGTTTGCAAGCATATTATGCATTTTCAACAAACAAACCCGTATTTACTGATAAATATTATTGAAATTGATTATTTTTTGATAAGCAGTGATTTTCCGGTCATTTCCTTGGGCTGCTCAAGTCCCATACATTCAAGAAGTGTAGGCACGATATCCGCAAGGCATCCGCCCTCGCGAAGTGTATAATCCTTGTCATAGTTAACAAGAATAAACGGTACCGGATTGGTCGTATGCGCAGTATGCGGTTCTCCTGTCTCGGGATCGATAAGCTGCTCGGCATTTCCGTGATCCGCACATACAAACATCACGCCGTCAACCTCCTTGATGGCTTCAACTGCTCTTCCGACACACTCGTCAACAGCTTCAATAGCTTTGATGGCAGCTTCAAGAACACCTGTATGGCCTACCATATCGGGATTGGCGAAATTGATTATGATAACGTCATATTTATCGGATTTGATAGCCTTAACAAGATTATCACACACTTCATAAGCACTCATCTCCGGCTTCAGATCGTAAGTCGCAACCTTAGGTGATTTTACAAGTATCCTCTGTTCACCCGGATTGGGTTCCTCAACTCCGCCGTTAAAGAAGAATGTAACATGCGCATATTTTTCAGTCTCGGCAATCCTGGCCTGGGTCATATTAAGTGACGCAAGATACTCTCCGAATGTATTGTTTACGCCGACTTTCTCGAAAGCCACATATTTGTTCTCGATAAGAGGATCGTAATCCGTGAAGCACACATATACGACATCCAGCTTCTTCTCGCGCTTAAAGGAACGGAATTCATCATCACAGAATGCGTGCGTAATCTCACGTGCACGGTCAGGTCTGAAATTGAAGAATATAATGGAATCGTCATCATTTATCGTTCCCACGGGAACACCGCCGTTAACAATGACCGTAGGTTTAACGAATTCATCGGTTTCATCTCTTGCATAGGAAGCCTCTACAGCCTCTTCGGCATTTGCTGCGGTAAGTCCTTCGCCCTTTGTAAGAGCAACATAGGCAAGCTTAACCCTGTCATAGTTATTATCTCTGTCCATTGCGTAATAACGTCCGGTAACCGATGCAATCTCTCCGATACCGATCTGGCGCATTTTACTCTGAAGCTGGCGGACATAATCTATTCCGGATGTAGGAGGTGTATCTCTTCCGTCAAGGAAGCAATGTATGTACACTTTATTCAGACCGTTTCTCTTGGCAAGCTCAAGCAGTCCGTACAGATGTGTTATATGACTGTGAACACCGCCGTCGGACAGAAGTCCGTATATATGCAGGGCTGAATCCTTTTCCTTACAGTTGTTGATAGCTCTGAGAAGATTCTTGTTCTCGAAAAAATCCCCGTCCTGAATCTCTTTTGTGATCCTTGTAAGTTCCTGGTAAACTATTCTGCCGGCGCCCATATTCAGGTGTCCGACCTCGGAATTACCCATCTGTCCGTCGGGAAGTCCCACGGCCATACCGCTTGCAAGTCCCTTGACAAAGGGATAATCTCTCATAAGAGAATCAACAACCGGTGTTTTGGCAAGCTTTACTGCATTGCCTTCTTCCTTGTCGGACAGGCCGTATCCGTCAAGGATCATTAATACTGTAGGTTTCTTACTCATCTTCTAACTCCTCATAAATCATGTTTTAGTTGTTGGCCGCATCGAACAATTCATGAATATTGAACTTCGATGTGTCATTTTCGGGCATACCTATAAAGTTTGCACCGTACACATATTTATCATCATGGCTGTTGTCGAATCTTACGATATTAACAAGCGCATCGACAACATCACCGGTCCAGATCTTAAGCTGAAGCTTATAGACCGAATTCATTTCAAGAATCTCATTGCATGAAAAACCGATTCCGGAACCGGATACATCAATGACATTAATGGGAACAAGCCTGTTTTTGGTACCATCGACTCTTTCCATGGCAATCATTGCTTCAAGTACAAAACGTTTGCTTTTTCTCTTCTCCTGCATACTTACCTCTCCTTATGTTCCAAAGATGTGATAACCCTCAAATTATGATAATACAAAAGGAAATCAAAAACAAGTGCTCACCCCGGCGGCAGAATAAACATGGCATCACCGAAGGAGAAAAATCTGTATTTCTCACGAATTGCCTCTTTATATGCACTCATAATATGTTCTCTCCCTGCCAGCGCACTTACAAGCATGAGAAGTGTGCTTTCCGGAAGATGAAAATTGGTGACAAGGCCGTCAAGAACTTTAAAATCATAGCCGGGATATATAAATATGTCTGTCTCACCGCTTCCGGCAACAACTACACCGTCATCGCCGCATGCACTTTCTATAGTCCTGCAGCTTGTGGTTCCGACACATATGACACGCCCGCCCTCTGCTTTTGTATCATTAATGATCTTGGCGGCCTCCCGACTGATATTATACCACTCGGTATGCATATGATGCTCGGAAATATCATCGGCCTTAACCGGTCTGAATGTTCCGAGTCCCACATGAAGTGTAATAAAACAAACCTTCACTCCCATATTGGAAATTTTATCAAGAAGTTCTTTTGTAAAATGAAGTCCGGCTGTCGGAGCCGCCGCACTTCCTTCATATTTTGCATATACTGTCTGATATCTTGTCTTATCTTCAAGGTGATGTGTAATATACGGCGGAAGCGGCATCTGCCCGAGCCTGTCAAGAAGCTCTTCAAAAATCCCGTCATATTCAAACCTGACAAGCCGGTTTCCGTCTTCAAGCACATCTGTGATCTCACATCGCAGAGCACCGTCTCCGAATGATACCTTTGCGCCAGTCCGCAGCTTTTTCCCGGGCCTTACAAGAGTTTCCCAAATGCCTTCTTCCTTTCTCTTCAGAAGAAACACCTCAACGGCTGCACCTGTATCTTCCTTGACGCCGATGAGCCTTGCAGGTATAACCTTCGTATCGTTTAGTACAAGGCAGTCTCCGCTCCTTAAGTAATCAGTAATATCCTTAAACTTCCTGTGGCTTACACTACCGGTAACCCTATTAAGAACAAGAAGTCTCGATGAAGACCTGTCGGGAAGAGGATCCTGGGCGATAAGCTCCCTGGGCAGATCATAGTAGAAATCGGAAGTTTTCATTCTATACCCTTAATGATACTTTCTTATCCGCAAGTTTAGATATGATGTTATCAATTCTCGCCTGTACTTCTTCACCTGTAAGAGTTCTGTCGGACAGCACAAAAGAAAACCTCAGTGTAATACTCTTCGTATCGACGGAATCGTAAATATCTATTACCTTAACGTTTGAAAGTTCCGGAATGTCCTTTTTATTCCAGCACTCCTGCATATCCTCAAATCTAACTCCCTCGGGAACAACAAGGGAAAGATCGTATTCAACCGCCGGGAATCTTGAAGGTTCATTAAACACAAGATCGCAGGCACTGATCTCATCAAGAATGTCCATATCAATCTCAATACAGACAACCGAGCAGTTTTTGGCAATCTTGGCAAGGGTTGCGGGATGGATCGTGTTAATTGTGCCCAGGAATGTATTACCTACCGTTATATTGCTTGTGTTCTTCGGATGCTGCCATGCATGAGCCGGAGTTGTTTTGGAGTATGTAACATCACTGTGCTTTAACTCTGAAATAAGGGTGTTTACTATATCTACCCCCTCCATATACAAGGATTTCTCACTCTTTTCCTTGCTGTACAAAGCCACGGCACACATGCGTCTCTCGTCTGCTTCCCCGTTATCCTTCGTGCCTCGAACAACTCTTCCGATCTCAAAAATACCGAATGTATCAGAGAAACTTCTGTTCTTGTATACAAAAGGCAGAAGGCTTTGCATCATGGATGTTCTGATAATACCTGTTCCCTTTTCCTCTGATGAACCTAAGAGTCTTACATTATCTTCGGGAGCCAGACCGAGAGTTCTCAGATCGTCGGGATCACACCAGATACGGGAATGAACCTCATGAAGTCCGAAGTTTTTAACAAGCATATCCCTTGTGTGGTTTTCATTAACCTTGCGGTCTGATTTTCTCGCGGGCAGAAGCGGCTCATACGTTGTTTTGATCTCAAAATTATCGTATCCGTATATTCTCGTGATTTCCTCAACAATATCAGCCTGCATACTCACATCTTTGGTTGCTCGGTATGAAGGAACAACAGCCTTAAAATCATCCCCTGACCTTTCAACCCCAAAGCCGAGAGAAAGCAATGTTTTCTCTATCCGGTCAGAAGATATATCAATTCCGGTATAACGGTCCACAAACTGTTTGTTGAATGGAATCGTGATTACCGGGTATTTCTTAACATAAATGTCGGTGATTTTGGAAACGCATCTGCATCCGCCGTCAACTTCAAACAGGAGCTTAAGAAATCTTTTTACGGCAAGCATTGTCATTTCCGGATCAAGGGTTTTCTCATATCTTGCGGATGCATCGGTTCGAAGAGCCATACGGCTTGCGCTCTTTCTGATACTTACAGCATCAAAATTGGCGCTCTCAAGAACGAGTGAATTCGTATCATCGGTTATCTCGCTGTCAAGACCACCCATGATACCCGCTATTCCGACAGGTGTTTTGTCGTTGTAAATCATCAGTGTATCTGTTGTTATCTCATGCTCGTTGCCGTCAAGTGTAGTAAACTTTATAGGCTCATCCGGCGTGGAAACAACAATCCTATCAACCTTGTCGCCGTTAAATGCATGCATAGGCTGGCCCAGTTCAAGCATAATATAGTTAGTGATATCAGCAAGAAGATTTATGGCACGGGTTCCGCAGTAGTACAGTCTTACCTGCATAACGTTGCTGCTTACATGCTCGGTAATGTTTTCGACTCTGACGGCAGAATACCTGTAGCATTTGTCTTCATCCTTTATTGTAACGTCAACCGCAGCATCGCCGGTATAGGGATTTTCCGCCAGCGGAAGCGGTTTTAAAGGTCTGTCTACGAGTGCGGCAAATTCTCTTGCTATCCCGTAATGTCCCCACAGATCCGGTCTGTTTGTAAGAGACTTGTTATCCACTTCAAAAACAACATCATCTATCGGGTATATTTCTTTAATATCCGTACCGTTTGGCAGCGATGCATCAAGCTCCATGATTCCGGAATGATCGTCACTTATCCCTATTTCCTTGGCGGAACAGCACATACCGTTGGATGTGACGCCTCTTAATTTCGCGGGTTTTATCTTCATACCGCAGACATCTCCGCCAACCTTTGCAAAAGCTGTCTTTATACCGGCTCTCGCATTAGGTGCTCCGCAGACAACATCAAACACTTCGCTCCCGGCATCAACTTTAAGAACATGAAGATGATCGGAATCCGGATGATCCTCACATTGGATTATTTCACCCACAACAACTCCGTTTACATCCCTGCCCTTATATTCAATACCCTCCACCTCGGCAGTTGACAGGGTAAATCTCTGAATGAGTTCTTCCGTGTCAAATCCTTCAAGGTCGACAAAATCTTTTATCCAATTCATTGAAACAAACATATTGTTATCCGCTCCTTCCTTTACTTTGACACGAACTGCGAAAGTGCATTCAGATCGCCTTCATTGAAAGTACGGATATCCTTGATACCGTATTTCATCATCGCAAGTCTCGTAAGACCGAGTCCGAACGCAAATCCTGTATATTCGTACGGATCCTCTTCAGAGTTTATACCGCCATATTTCAGAACATTCGGGTGGATCATTCCACAGGGACAAAGCTCGAGCCATCCGGAATTCTTACAGGAAGGGCAGCCCTTTCCGCCGCAGATAAGACACTGTATGTCCAGTTCAAATCCGGGCTCCACAAAGGGGAAAAATCCCGGCCGAAGTCTTACCGTAACATCTCTTTCAAACACTTCCGACAGCATTGTCTTCATGAAATAAATCAGGTTTGAAACGGATATGTTCTTATCGATCATGATACCTTCCATCTGGAAGAACGTATTCTCATGACACGCGTCAATAGCCTCATTCCTGAAGCACCTTCCGGGAAAGACCGCTCTTATTGGGCGGGAGTTTTCCTTGAGGAGTTTCCCGTATTTATGCATAATAGCATTCTGGGCAGCCGATGTATGGCTCTTTAACAACTGATTAGGGGTTGACAGATAATAGGTATCCTGCATGTCTCTTGCCGGATGGAAAGGCGGAATATTAAGAGCCTCAAAACAGTGATAATCATCTACTATCTCACTGTAGTCTTCAACATCAAATCCCATGGACTCAAATATATCCTCAAGCTCACGCTGCACAAGAGTGATGGGATGATATGATCCCTTTTTGCTTCCGGCAGGGAGTGATTCGTCATAGCTCTCGGTCGAATTGATAAGGCATTCTTCCTCTATCCTTCTTATCTCTTCCATTCTGGCATCAAACTTTGCAATTACTTCCTGCTTAAATGCATTAATACGCTGACCTGCTTCTTTCTTCTGCTCGTTAGGGATTTTTGCAAGCTCCTGCATGAGCATTGAAACATGGCCTTTTTTGCTTAAAAAGGCCAGTCGAAGCTCCTCAAGTGATTTTTGATCGGAAACTGCGGAAAGCTCACTGCTAAACTTCTCCTTCAATTCACTGATTCGATCCTTCATAAACTCTACCTTTCCTGGAAGCCATAAGTTCGTTGGAAAGCGCTCCCATAAACATAATATACATTCCGACGTATAACCATACGCCAATGATCAGAATTATGGCAAAACTGCCGTACATGCTGTACCCGTTAAATGTGGACAGATAAAAAGAAAACAGTTTAGTAAACAAAATCCACAGAAATCCTGCTCCCGCAGCCCCGATGACCTGAGATCTTATGCTGATCTTTTTGGCGGGAAGAACGCAAAAAAAGAACATAAAAAGCACAAACAAAACAAAAAACATTATTATGTTCTTGGCAGCCAGAATACTTGTAATATGATGTGGGATTATAACAAATCTTCTGACTATGGATGTTATCGTATTGCCGAAAACCGATATAACAAGCATCAGTATCATTCCCAGCATCAAGAACAAAGTGCAGACAGCACTTTTCGTCCGTACATACAGATAATTACCGGCATCTCTTACACCGAATATTTCGTTTAATCCTTTTGTAATGCCAAGGACTCCTTTTGCACTTGCCCACAGGGCCGCAAGGATCGATACGGATAAAACACCAATGCCCTGTGAGTACATTTCATCGATCACATACGTTATGACCCCTGACTGTTCTGCCGGAAGCATATCTTCGATAAAGCTTAAGAGATCCTGCTTCGTGAAGGGAAGATACTTTACGGTAGACAGCAGTATGACAATAAAAGGCACAAAAGATATAAAAATATAAAATGCCGCCCCGGCAGAATATGTGTCTATACGTTTTTCGGAAATTACGGATAACAGTCCGCTTAAATTCCGGAACAGTTTTGATTCTTTGATCTTATGCATAATAAACGCTCATAAAACATGCTTATATATCAACTTTAGAATGATAGCATAAATACGCAGAAAATCAAACAAAAAAGATTCTATAGAAGCTATAGAATCCATTACCCCGAAATGCCGATTCCTGTATTTTGACTCCTAGCGTATGTGCCAGGTGGGTAACCGCAACCGACTCTTCTGCCTTCCACCGATAAATGAGGCCTGACATCCGACCGGCAATATAGGAATCCCGTTTAAAGTGATGTAGGTTCAAAATTACAAGAACTTACTCGAACATTCCAGGTTAAGTTAATTATATCCCGAAAAAGCTTGATAGACAAGTTTTATTTTTTTAGTTTTTCCCAGTGCTTCACAAAACTATTGTCGTCTCTGCGATCGGTCACACTGTAGTTTTGTCTGATGAATCCGGCAAGGTATCGGGAAAACTTTGATGCTCCCGAATCATTTAAATGGCTGCCTTTATCCGGAGTATCATATCTGTAGTCAAGTCCGATATCATCGTTTAATCTGTCAAAATTAATATACTTAAGTCCATACTCCTCCGCCTTGGATTCAATCTGCTGATCTAACTCTTCGCTCCAATTGTCTGAAAATGCAGGTGTTTTGAACAGCATAATCTGTATACCGTTATCATTACACAGCCTGATAATCTTATCCAGATAGTCCATATTCTTCGGACCTATTCTGTCATCCGCTCCCCTGTTATATATAAGTGTATCTGTTTGGGCAGGATCGACTTCATTATCTACTATATGACCGGCAACAGTGACCGGCTTTAAATACCATGCATATTTAAAATCATCAAACGTTAACTCCTTCCATCTCGAATGGAATCTGAAGAGTGGATAAATATAATCGGCAATCTTCTCATCCGGCCCCATGGATGCTAATGCGCAGCCGATCTTGGACGATGACATTCGCATACCGTCAAGAGCCTTTCTGGTACTCGGTTCTTCCACAAAATTGTCATCATACTTGATAAAAGTTACATCAAGACATACAAGCTCCGGCTTGTGACACTTTATGGCATCTTCAATCATATAGTATGATATCCACATGGTTTGAGAAGTGTTTGCACGAACATATGACGAAATACCTTCATAATCCCATAAAACTAAGGGATTGATAGCTGATAACGTTGTTGAAGGTCCGGCAAACACCACATCGGTAAACTTTGCATTCGGATAGTATTCACGTGTAATGCGACCATCCTGATTCTCAAATATATATTTAGGCATAAATATCCTGTTAAGTGTTGCCAACAGAAAAATTATAAGTACGAGTTTTAATACCGCCGTAATTATTTTTTTTATTTTATCAGACTTTATTATTCTACCCATGATTAACAATCCATATTATAATTATCAGATATTTCCATATATAAACGATGCTGCATCATAGCCCATCCCGTAGTAACCGAATACGGAAACAGCAACAATAAGTAACGAAAGGATCAGCCATTGAGCCGGGGTGGGCAGAGCAAAAACCCTGTCTCTTATACTTCCTTTTCGTTGTATAAGAGAGAATGCAAGCATTATAACTGCCGCAACAATAACAACAATAAGATCTTCCTTCGGAAGAAGCAGATCCGTGTATACCTTATCCCATGAGAACAATCCCCAATCAGCAAATGCGTATCTTACGCCATCAAAAGCGGCTCTTGTGTCATGACTTATATCAAATATCCTAAGAAACGACATCAGGATAAACGTTTTACAAACTCTGTAAAAGCGCACAATGAAAGAACTCTCTTCCAATCCTGCAGAAGCAACGATTCTATGAGAAATCGGTTCAAACTCCGTACCAAGTACGATAAAAACAAAATTACACAATCCCCATACAACAAATCTCCCCGTAGAGCCGTGCCACATACCGGTTACAAGCCATACTGCAAGCATAGGGATATAGATCGGTAACTTTTTGGCACAGTATGTCATTCCTCGCTCTCTCAGCATTTTCCCGAGTTTAACCATGTATTTGTTTACAGACAAAGGGAAAAATATGTAATCCTTGAACCACGTGCCCAAAGTAATGTGCCATCTTTGCCAGTATTCTGATATGGACTTGGAGAAAAAGGGCCTTTGGAAATTTTCGGTCAGTTTTATACCAAACATTTCAGCTACACCGATGGCAACATCTATACCACCCGAAAAATCGCCGTATAGTTCCAGAGAATAAAACAATAGCGCAAGCAGAATATATATTCCCTTGTAGTTTTCTTTCATGGACATGGTCGCAGAAATATAACCGCCCAGTCTGTCGGCTACAATCAGTTTCTTAAACAGCCCCCACATTACTCTGTAAAATCCGGATTTGATATTTACAAAATCAAACGAAGAACCCTTATACAGTTCTTTTGACAGTTCTCCGAATCTGCTTATGGGACCTTGGATTATCTGTGGAAAAAAAGACACATAAAGAGCAAATCTGAACAGATTCCGCTCTCTTTCGTATTTTCCGTAAAAAATATCGATCAAATATCCGATACTCTGAAACGTATAAAAGGATATGCCAAGAGGCATAATGAAATTCTTGAACGGAAGAAAATCGTCGTTATGAAGTAAATTCAGCCTGTACATGTTAATATATGCAACAGACAGATTGTGTACGGAAGTAATGTATGGATTAAAATACTTAACTGCAATAAGAATTCCAAAGTTAAAAAGCACACAAATCCAAAGAATAAAACGCTGCTTACTCTTGGCCGATGCCTTGACATTCTTTTTATCTTCCTTAGTAAGTGAATCTTTGTTGGCAGCTATATAATCATTCTGCCTTTTAGCAATCTTTTCAATCAAATAAGCACCCAAATATACCGTTATTGTTGTAATAATGATATAAAACAGGTTTTGTATATCATAAAGTGCATAAAAGGAATAACTTGCGACAAGTAAAACTATCCATCGGATTTTTGAAGGAACAATATAGTATAACGCAAGCGTCGCAGTTACAAACGCAGCAAATTCGATTGAAATGAAGGACATAGTCTCACTCTTCCTCTAACTGTTCGACAAGTGCGGCTATAGTATCAGCAGAATTAAATATTTCCGGTATCATGTGTTCGGCAGTTATCTCAATGTCAAATTCCTCAATGAGCTCTCCAACAACTGTAACAACATCAAAAGAATCAAATATCCTTTTATCGATCAGACCCTTTTCATTTTCGTAATCAACCTCAGGATGAACTTCCTTTAAAATCTCAATAACTTTGTCTTTGTACATATATAAACCTCCAATATTGTTGTAATCACAGACTTTCCCTTAATTTAACCCTATCAACCTTTCCGTTGCGGTTTAAAGGTATGTGATCCATTTTTTTGTACACATTAGGTATCATATAACGCTGAAGCCTCCGGCTCAGTTCTTCACCAATACCTGACTCATCACAGGTGTCGCTTTCATAGAACAACACTATCTTCTGTTTTCTGTCATCATAAAGACAGCATGCATTTTTCATCTCCGGAATAGCCATTGCAGCTGTCTCTATCTCACCAAGTTCAATTCTGTGCCCCATGTGTTTTATCTGGAAATCCTTCCGACATATAAACACAAGATCTCCGTTATTATCATACTTGGCAAGATCTCCCGTTCTGTAAATAAGCTCATTATAAAAAGGATTAAGCGGGTTCTGGGTAAAGACTTCATGTGTCTTTTCCGGAAAATTATAATAACCCAGGGATAAACAACTACCCTTTACACATATCTCACCGGCAATGCCCGGCTTGGTAACCTGCTTGTCATCTTCATCAAGCAGGAATACTTCAGTGTTCTTAAAAGGTTTTCCGATAGGGATCGTCTCGGAGTCATCATATTCTTCATTAATGATATGGTAAGTGCAGACACCGGTAATCTCGGTGGGGCCGTAATTCTGAACAAAAACCGCATCCGGATAGTTTTCCTTCCAGTAATTGTACACCTTTGTCGGCATCGATTCCGCTCCGAATATAACCTTGCGAAGCTTGTCGGGCCTTATGGACTTGAATCCCTTAAACATGGAAACCATCTTCATTGCCGAAGGTACCCAACGTATAGTTGTAATCTCGTATTTTTGGAGAAAATCAAGGAGTCTGAGGGGCACCGAAAAATACTCAACCGGCACCATTCCCATTGTTGCTCCGCACTTTAATGTACAATAAATATCAACAAGACTTGCATCGAAATAAAAAGGCGCCTGATTGGCTATTATGTCTTCCTCAGTTATTCCTATCTCGTTTGAAAACTGCTCTGTATAATCAATAAGTGATCTATGACAGACAACAACACCTTTTGGGACTCCCGTTGAACCGGATGTATAGAGTACATACACCGGATCGATGTCGGTCGCACTCTTTAGTCTGTCGCTTATGAGAATATCATCCGCTTCAGTTTTAACGATTTCATCAAATATATATACCCTGTCCGAGAATAACTTTGCTCGTTCGAAGTGCTCACTGTCAGTAATTATGGCAACAGGATTGAGATTATCCTTAATCAGATTAACCCTTATATCCGGCATCTCCATATCGATAGGAACATAAAAATTGCGGCTTGCAACAACTCCGAAAAAAGCAGCAAGCGTCATAGGAGACTTGTCCATAAAAACCATTACCGGGCTCTTTGAAGCATTAAGATCATAAATGAGCCTTGTTGCTATACGCTTAACCTCTGATAAAAGGTGCAAATAAGTGTAACTGTTGTACTCATCAAAATATGCACATTTATCCGGGTACCGGGTTGCAGCCTCCTCAAGATATTCAAGGATATTTGTTCTAACAGATCTGCTCATTTGAATAGTACCTTTTTGAAGTTCTTCTTGCCCTTTTTAATAACAACACCGTCCTTCAGATCGTCGGGGGAGAAGGTTTTGAAAGCATCCGTTATTTTATCCCCGTCTGCGCTTACTCCACCACCGTCAACACATCTTCTGGCATCGGATCTTGAAGTGGCAAAACCACATTTTATAAGTATTGCCTGAATATCTATTGTACCGTCGTTTAAATCGCTTTCTCCTATTTCCACAGTAGGCATATTTTCCGAGTCGCCTGATGTAAATATAGCTCTTGACGCGCTCTGAGCCTTTTGGGCCTCATCTTCTCCGTGAACAAGTTTTGTAAGCTCATATGCAAGAATTTCCTTTGCAGTATTAAGCCGTGCTCCCTCCCATGAATCCATTTTGTCAATTTCATCAAGAGGCAGAAATGTGAGCATTCTGATACATTTTAAAACATCGGCATCGTTCACGTTTCTCCAGTACTGGTAGAATTCATAAGGACTTGTCTTCTCCGGATCAAGCCAAACAGCGCCTCCCACGGTCTTGCCCATCTTCTGACCCTCGGATGTCAGAAGGAGTGTTATTGTCATTGCATCCGCTTTCTTCTCGCCGTACTTCTTCCGGATCAGCTCTCTTCCTCCAAGCATATTACTCCACTGGTCATCACCGCCGAACTGAAGATTACATCCGTACCTTCTGTACAGTTCAAGAAAATCGTAGCTTTGCATTATCATGTAGTTGAATTCAAGGAAAGACAGGCCCCCGTCACGCTCAAGCCTCTGTTTGTAACACTCGGCCCTTAGCATATTGTTTACATGAAAATCCGCTCCGACTTCACGTAAAAGATCAACATAATTAAGGGACAGAAGCCAGTCGGCATTGTTGACCATAATGGCTTTCCCTTCGGAAAAATCAATAAAGCGGCTCATCTGCTTNNGTTCAGCTCCTGTCCTTCCTTCTTCTCATACTCCGCGATCTGATCAAGCGGGAGGAAGGTAAGCAGCTTCATGCACTTGATGACATCCGCGTCGCCCACGTTTCTCCAGTACTGATAGAAATCGAAGGGACTGGTCTTGTTCGGATCAAGCCACACGGCGCCCTTGGCAGTCTTGCCCATCTTGTTGCCCTCGGAGTTGGTGAGAAGCGTGATGGTCATGGCCTCGGAATTGGATCCCGGGATCTTTCTGCGGATCAGCTCGCGGCCGGCAAGCATGTTGGACCACTGGTCGTCGCCGCCGAACTGCATCTGGCAGCCGTATTTCTGATAGAGCATATAGAAATCATATGCCTGCATGATCATATAGTTAAACTCGAAGAAGGTAAGACCCTTCTCCCAGCGCAGCTTGTAGGCCTTAGCCGCAAGCATCTCATTGACGGTAAAGCAGGTTCCGACTTCGCGCAGCAGGTTGATGTAGTTGAGGTCCATCAGCCAGTCCGCGTTGTTGACGGTGATCGCCTGTCCCGGCTTGTCTCCGAATTCAATAAAGCGGCTCATCTGCTTCTTGAAACACTCAATATTATGATCAATTGTCTCCTTTGTCATCATCTTGCGCATCTCGGTCTTGCCGGAAGGATCACCTATCATACCGGTTCCTCCTCCGAGAAGCGCGATAGGCCTATTTCCTGCCATCTGCAGCCTCTTCATAAGGCACAAGGCCATAAAATGTCCTACATGAAGGCTGTCCGCCGTAGGATCAAATCCTATATAAAAAGTAGCCTCTCCGTTATTGATCAGTTCCCTTATTCTCTCTTCATCGGTAACCTGTGCAATAAGGCCTCTGGCTACTAGTTCTTCGTAAATTTTCATAAACTAACCTCCATGTATCGTTGAATATCATATCACCTAACAATTCAAACTTCTGAAATTATAACATTTACAAGTATTTAGTCAATATAAAAACCCCCGCCATGGATCAGCGGGGGTTAAAATTCTCAAGTAAAGATCAATTAAAGCTGAGGACCTGCAGCAACAAGTGCCTTTCCTGCTTCATTTGTCTCATACTTCTTGAA
>DGUG01000183.1 GCA_002394535.1 Lachnospiraceae bacterium UBA4316 | reverse complement strand
ATGATGCGGACTGTATAGTGCTGGCTGTTGCACATGAAGGGTATAAGAACAGGTCACTTAAGGAATGGGATTCATTCTTTAAGCCCGGAGATAACAGTGAAAAGGTTATCATAGACATTAAGGGAATACTTGATAATTCCGAGGTAACCGAAGCGGGGTACAGATATTGGCGATTATAGTCAATGCCGATGATTTCGGAATAAGTGAAAACGTAAACACTGCCATAACCGAAGCGTTCAAAAAAGGCCTGATTGACCGGACAACGCTAATGGTCAATATGCCGTTTGCGGAAGATGCCATGGAGATCGCAAAAGAGGAAGGGTTTGACGCTAAAGTAGGACTGCATATTAATCTTACGTCGGGTATACCCATTACCCGGGAGATGGCTGCCGATCGTGTTATGTGTGACAGCAACGGAGAATTCACTGCAGATTTTGCCAGAAACCTTAAAACACGTTTTTTTCTTCCAAAGAAAACAAGAGAAAATGTCGAAAAGGAGATACGCGCCCAACTTGACAGATACCGTGCGCTGGGAGGTACATTGTGGCATGTGGATTCACACCATTATGTTCACACGGATCCTTCCGTATGGATAATTCTAAGAAGAGTATTGAAAGACTATCCTATTACATCTGTTCGACTTGGAAGAAATATGTACGTGGGCGGAAATCCGCTTCTGCATATATACAAAATAATACTTAACAGTTCGGTCAGAAGCTTTTGCAAAGGGAATCCGTGTTATTTCGGATCCGCACAGGATTACAGGGAGTATATACAGAAGTTGCCTGAATGTGGTCCGGAGGCAGAAACGGAGATCATGGTTCATCCGGTTTATGATGATAACGGATGTTTATGTGATGAGTATATGGGTAGATTGTATAAACTTGAGCCGGTGAAGGATATTATTACTGGCGGAACAGGAGATTAAAGATGAGCATTAGAATCGGTATATTGGGATACGGAAATTTGGGACGGGGTATTGAGGTTGCGGTAAGAGACGCAGAAGATATGGAACTTGTGGCGGTATTCACGCGCCGGAATCCTGATTCGGTAAAGATCAGGACAGGGAACGTTCCTGTAGTGTCAGTTCAGGAAATTGACGAATGGAAGGATAAGATTGATATTCTTGTGCTTTGTGGCGGGTCGGCCACCGATCTTCCCGAGCAGACTCCGAAGTATGCTACGATGTTTAACGTTATTGACAGCTTTGATACACATGCACGAATTCCGGAGCATTTTGCCGCAGTTAACGAGGCGGCAAATAAGAGCGGCCATATCGCTGTTATATCCGTAGGATGGGACCCGGGAATGTTTTCTGTTCAAAGGGCATATGCGAATGCAATCCTTCCTGACGGAGGAGACTACACATTCTGGGGAAAGGGAGTAAGTCAGGGCCATTCCGATGCCATCAGAAGGATAAAGGGCGTGAAGGATGCCAGACAGTACACTATACCCAAGGAAGATGCGCTTAAAAAGGTTAGAGAGGGGAGCCTCCCGGACCTGTCAACAAGGGATAAGCACCTTCGGGAATGCTATGTTGTGCTTGAGGACGGAGCCGATGCTGCAGCAGTGGAAAATGAGATCAAAACCATGCCGAACTATTTTGCGGATTATGATACGATTGTACATTTTATCAGTGAAGAAGAGATGAAGCGCGATCACAGCGGCCTTGCTCACGGAGGCTTCGTGATCCGTACAGGAAAGACAGGATTCGATAAAGAGCATAATCATGTGATCGAATACAGTCTGAAGCTTGATTCCAATCCGGAATTTACCACAAGCGTGCTGATTGCGTACGCAAGAGCAGCTTATCGCATGAAGAATGAGGGACAGACAGGATGTAAGACCGTACTGGATATTCCGCCGGCATATCTGCTTACCCAAAGCGGAGAGGAGCTTAGGGCTCATTTATTATAGGAGCGTCGCCCCCGAAAGGTTGTCTTTCGGGGGCTTTTATGTTATCATTCTAAAGGATTATGTTCAGAAGTATGTAAGCTGATGGAAGGAATGATATGAAAACATACCTTGTGACCGGAGGAGCCGGTTTTATAGGATCGAATTTTATTCACTATATCTTTGACAAACATGGAGACGATGCAAAGATTATAAATGTAGACCTGCTTACATATGCAGGAAATCTTGAGAATCTTTCCGATGTGGAAAACAATCCGAATTACTCGTTTGTTAAGGCTGATATTTGCGATAATGCCGCAATATCCAAAGTATTTGCGGATAACGACATAGATTATGTTGTACATTTTGCGGCTGAATCACACGTTGACAGAAGCATACGCGATCCGGAAGTTTTTGCGAGGACGAATGTATTGGGAACCCTTAATATGCTTAACTGCGCCAAGTGTGCGTGGCAGGCAGGCGAGGGGTTTAAGGAAGGGAAAAAATTCCTTCATGTATCAACAGATGAGGTATACGGTTCTCTTACGGATGAGGGAACTTACTTTTACGAGACTACGCCCTACGATCCCCACAGCCCCTATTCAGCAAGCAAGGCATCATCGGATTTTATGGTAAAGGCATATGTTGATACGTACCATTTCCCGGCATTTATCACAAATTGCAGCAACAATTACGGACCATACCAGTTTCCGGAGAAGCTGATCCCGTTAATCATCAATAATGTTCTGTCAGGGAAAAAACTTCCGGTGTACGGAGATGGCAAGAACGTCAGAGACTGGCTGTATGTTATGGATCATGCAAAGGCTATAGATATGGTTCTCGAAAAGGGAAGATTCGGAGAAAAGTATAATATAGGCGGCCATAACGAAAAACAAAACATTGAGATCGTTAAAATAATTATAGATACGATAAAGGAAATGCTTCCCGAGGATGACGAGAGGCAGAA
>DGUG01000225.1 GCA_002394535.1 Lachnospiraceae bacterium UBA4316 | reverse complement strand
TAAAGATGCAGCGAAAAGGCGGCTTGTCTTTCTCCCTGTAATCATTTCTACGCTTGCAATTTCTATCGCCTATGTGAAAAACCCTTTATTTTGGGTCAACGAGCAGAACGAACTTAACAACCTGTATTTTCCGTTAATGATCGCGGCTCCTTCACTCTATCTTTGGGCCGGTTTTGGTCTGTCTGTCAGATATGCGGTAAAATCAGTATCAAAGATGGATAAGCGGCGATTCCTTGCTATTGGAAGCATTCCCGTGATTGTAATGGCGTTCGGAATGATTCAGGTTGTTGTGCTTAATGCCCCAACATTCTGCTTCGGATGTACTGTGATGTGGCTGTTTTATTACCTTGAGAATATGCAGACCATGATCTCTGTTGATGATCTGACACATCTGAATAACAGAGGACAGATAAACCGCTATCTGGAGCAGATCCATTACAATAAGGATATCAGAGTCATTATCATGATGATTGATATCAATAAGTTCAAGACGATCAATGACACATACGGTCATGCGGAGGGAGATCGGGCACTTGTGATCGTGTCGGAAGCACTCAGGCAGACCTGTGAGCAGATAAAGGCATCGGTATTTCTTGGCAGATACGGAGGGGATGAGTTTACTATCGTTATCAAGAATCCGGAAGAAGATATAATGCCCGAGCAGCTGGTTTCCATGATCCGAAGTATTCTTACTCAAAAGAAAACGGAAAATCAATTGCCATATGATCTGAATGTAAGTATAGGTTATGACTTGATAAGGGGTAGTGACGATGATGCAAATGAGTGTCTGAAGCGTGCGGACAAGAACCTGTACATAGACAAGCAAAGAAAAGGAGAATAATATGGAGCCCCTCTTTTCACCTGACATTCACGTACTATATGAACACAGCTCAATACCGCTAGCGATTTATTATACCGATGGCGGAAGGTTTTTTGCGTACCTTGTATCCGAAGGGGCATGCAAAATGTATGAATCCACAGCCGAAGAGATGCTTGAGAGACTCAATGGCGATGACCCTTTGGATAATATAGTGGAAAAAGAAGAGATGATCCGGGCTATAAGTGATTTTTCACAGAACGATGCAAGTTATAACGTGGTTTTTCACGAATATGTCGGAAAAAGCAGAAAACTCATAACCATCCACGGGATAGGCGAGCACGAATATACAAAAGACGGCAGAAGATACAGCATAATCCGCTATGATGAGATATCGGACAAGTCAAGACGTTTTCTGTTCAGGGACGAAGAGAGAGAGATTGCCGAACGTGACAGGCTAAACGCGGAGATTGATGATGCGATCGCCAGAAGCTATACTTCCGTACTGTATGTAAATACCGACGACCTCACGGTTGAATATGTCCGACTCAACAAGCACGGAAAACCGCTGGAGGAAGAATGCCGGAGAGATCCCCATCTTCGTCATGTTATGGATGTCTATGTTAATGCGCTTGTATACCGGGATGATATGAAGGGTGTACTTAAGTTCGGTGACTTCGATTATGTAATAAAGGCGCTTGAGGAGAATAACCCTCTTTATCATACGTACCGCACGGTAAGGGAGGGGAAAATAGTTTACTACAGGCTCAAGATAATACCGTTCGATAACGGAAGAAAGCTTGTATACGGTTTTGAACACTTTGATGATCAGATACGTGAGAAACTTGCCCGCAAAACCCAGTATGAGACTCAGATGACATTACTTGCCGGATTATCATGTGAATATGAATCTGTCTGGCTGGTGGATGCTACCCTTCATCACGCAAAACTGATTCGAAGTAATATGAAGTCCGATATTGCAAATATTATGAACAGGGATTATGAGGGCGCATACGAAACCATCCTCGGTAACTATATAGAAAAATATGTCGTACCCGAAGACCGTGAAAGAGTATATTCCATGGCCGATATCAATAACCTTATGAGAAACACCAAAGAGGATGAGATATACCATATTAATTATTACAGGGTCAACCCAAACGGGGAGAGAAATTACATTCAGCTCTGCATTGCAAGAGTCACGGATGAAAACGGTGTAGTCAGATTCGTATGCGGATTCCGAAATATTGATTCGATAATCGAGGAGGAGAAGACCAAGAACATTCTGTTCTCCATGGCACACATAGATAATATGACTAACGTCAATAACAGAAGAACATTTGATGAATACATGGATTCAAATGAAGACAAAGAGGTACCTGATGATCTGGTGTTCTTCTCGTTTGATCTTAATAATCTCAAGGAAACCAATGACAGCTTAGGTCATGAAGCAGGAGATGAACTAATAGTAGGAGCGGCAAAATGCATGAGAGAGGTTCTTGGTTCGTACGGGAGCATATACAGAACAGGAGGAGATGAGTTTGCTGCTATTATTACTGTGCCCGGGAGTGAAAGGGCGGCTCTTATAGGAAAGTTGCGTGATAGTTTTGAGAAGTGGAAAGGTACTTCCGTAAGTGGATTGTCCATTTCAATGGGTTATGTGTGCACTAAAGAGATACCCGGTATGTCGCTTCATGACATGAGACGAGAAGCCGAAAAGAGGATGTACGCACAAAAGAGCGACTATTATATGCAGGAAGGAAATGACCGGCGCAAAGGCCGGACCGGTTATATCCCTTGAAAAACCCACGAAAATCACCTATACTTTAGACAAAGTGGGGAAATGTATCTAACAGTAAGGCAATATGAAGATCAGGGAAAAATCAGCTATCATCTCGCAGGAGTGTCTGTGTAATGGCATATACTCGATGTGGATCGAAACAAATGCCGCAGAATATGCATCTTCCGGGCAGTTCATATCGTTATATTCAAACAGTGATGCAAGGCTGCTTCCGAGGCCGATCAGTATATGCGAGATTGACAATACAATAAATCCGGGAAGGTTACGTTTGGTATACAGAGTTGCCGGAGCGGGAACAGATGAATTCTCACATATGACGGCAGGTGACAGGCTGGATATATTGGGGCCGTTAGGAAACGGATTTTTGGCTCCGGTTACGGAAAGAATAACGCCGGAAACGGTGGCGCTTCTTGTCGGAGGAGGTATAGGAATTCCTCCGATGCTTGAGTTGGCAAAGAGCCTGCAGTGTAATGTTATGGCAGTTGCCGGATACAGAAGCGATAAGGAAATGTTTCTCACAAAAGAGCTGGAGGGTGCCGGCAGACTAATCGTTGCAACAGATGACGGAAGCTTCGGAACAAAAGGTACCGTTATAGACGCCATCAGGGCTGAACAGATCAAGGCGGATATGATTTTTGCCTGCGGACCGAAACCCATGCTGAAGGGCATAAAGGATCTGGCTGAGGACATGGGTATTCCGGCATATATTTCAATGGAAGAGCGGATGGCCTGCGGAGTAGGTGCGTGTCTCGGATGCGTGTGTGAATCCACTCATATTGATGATCATTCCAAAGTCAACAATAAGCGCGTATGTGTGGACGGGCCTGTATTTAATGCATCGGAGGTGGAACTTTGAACACTTCTGTTAGCATTGCGGGTATTACATTTAAAAATCCGGTGATGACTGCATCGGGTACATTCGGATCGGGAATGGAGTACTCCGAATTTGTCGATCTTAACAAACTCGGAGCTGTTGTAACAAAGGGAGTCAGCCTTACTCCGTGGAGCGGTAATCCTACACCGAGAGTAGCGGAAACATACGGTGGTATGCTTAATGCGATAGGATTACAGAATCCCGGGATTGATACTTTTATTGAACGTGATCTTGATTTTTTGTCAAGGTATGACACAAGAGTAATAGTTAATGTATGCGGCAAGACAACAAAAGAGTATGTCGGTGTGGTCGAGAGACTGTCGGATACAAACGCGGATATGCTTGAGATAAATGTAAGCTGTCCTAACGTCAAAGAAGGCGCAATTGCCTTCGGGCAGGATCCGGGGGCGCTTGCTGATATTACAAAAGAGATAAAAAAGAAGGCAAAGCAGCCGGTAATCATGAAATTATCTCCGAATGTTACCGATATAGCACTAATGGCGAAGGTTTGCGAAGATGCCGGGGCAGATGCCGTTTCAATGATAAATACGATAACGGGAATGAAGATAGATATAAACAGGCGCAGATTTGTTCTCGCAAATAAAACGGGAGGTCTGTCGGGACCGGCAATTAAACCGGTTGCGGTCAGAATGGTTTATCAGGCTGCGCAGGCAGTAAAGATTCCCATAATAGGAATGGGAGGAATAGCATCCGCGGAGGATGCACTCGAATTCATTATGGCAGGGGCTACGGCGGTTGCCGTGGGAGCCGCAAATTTCAGGGATCCGTACACGACCGAAAAGGTCATAGAAGGTATCGGACAATATATGGCAGACAACAAGGTATCGGACATAACGGAACTTATAGGATGTGTTAGATAGCAATAAGCGGGAGGGTTTTACTATGATGCAGATAGGCGGAGTCGATAATCTTGTATTAAAGCAGGTAAAACTGCCTTCGGATTACGAACAGGAAGAAAAGAAGGTTCAACTTCAGAATGATGACAGGAAAGTCATCGAGGATACAAAAGTACAGACCGGCAAAGATAACGGAAGTACGGATGAGGCTGAGAAGGCAATGTATGGCGATGTAGTAGGTCGCTCGTCTGACGGTGATACAACCCGTGTTAAGCAGGATGCCATTGAAGCCCTTGAAACCGGAATGGTGTTCCAGAAGGATGAGAGGGAAGGTAACCTTATGGAGTGGAGCCGTGATCAGCTGACAACAATGCTTGACCGCGGTGACATTACCAATAATGAGTATGAACGTGAGATCGCCAGACGTGATGAAATAATGGAAAAGGATGAGGAATCCGCAGCGGCCAAGACCAATGCCGAGATGATCGAAAAGCAGAGAAAAGAGGCTGAGGAAAAAGCAAAGGAAGCCGCAAAAGAGCGACTTGAAGAGATGCAAGATGCCGGGAACAAGGAAAAGGAGACTGAGGGCATCGGTGTACAAAACGGTAAAGAAGACGAGAACCGTGTCAATACACAGAATGAGGAAGAGGACGATAACATCAGCAGGCTTGAGAATGGAATGAACATGCTTGCAGCCGGTGAAAGGAGTCTTGAGATCGAAGAGGATGCGGTTAACATCGCCGCGCAAAACGGCAGAAGCGAGATCATCGATCAGATACTCAATCCCGAGGATGGATCTCTTAAAGTTATCATTCAGTAAACACTGCAATGGAAATTAATGCGTATGCAAAAATTAATATCGGGCTGGATGTCTTAAGACGAAGGCCCGACGGATATCATGAAGTCCGCATGATAATGCAGCAGATAGGGCTTCATGATGTTCTGTATATTGACAGAGAAGATGTTCCGGGAATCCGAATCACGACCGACAAAGAAGAATTATCCTCCGGAGAGGATAATCTCATTTATAAGGCCGCAAGGCTTATGATGGATGAGTATAATCTGAGCGGCGGGGTAAGGGTGGATCTTCAAAAGAATATCCCCATTGCTGCCGGACTTGCGGGCGGAAGCACGGATGCGGCCGCAACACTGATTGCAATTAACAGGCTGTATGACCTTGGACTTTCGCAGGAAGAACTCATGAAACTGGGGGTGCGCATAGGCGCGGATGTACCCTTTTGCATTATGGGGGGCTGTGCCATGGCAGAAGGGATAGGTGAAATACTTACACCGATAGAATCGCATGTTAATTTCAAGGTACTTCTCGCAAAGCCTTCCGAGAGTGTGTCCACGAAGTATGTGTATGAACATCTTAACTTCAGTCATATGATCCATCCGGATATTGATGCAATAGC
>DGUG01000188.1 GCA_002394535.1 Lachnospiraceae bacterium UBA4316 | reverse complement strand
TCACCTACCCAGCCTATGCGCTGGATGGTATTCAAATGGGCGTGACCCGTCAGCAACCGGGCTGTCCGGACTCCCTGCATTGCCCCTCCGAGCGCGCCACGGTCGAACAGATGATCCAGGCCTGCACTCTGAACGCGGCTCGCCAGTTCCAGTCCGAGGACCGGTACGGCAGCATCAGCGTCGGCAAGAATGCGGACATGGTCCTTTTGGAGCGGGATATCACCGCCTGTGATCCCGAGCAGATCCATGATACCCCCGTTCTGCGTACCATGGTGGGAGGAGAATGGGTATACACCCAATGATATTCTTTATCATAAGGAGTTAATATGGCACAGGAAATAAACGAAATGAACATCGAGAAACTGAGGGAAGAAGTAAATCCGGTATACAGCACAGCTCATTCATGTCTGCAGCTGGTCGCGGCTACCGGTGACGAGGATTCGGAGAATCTGCGAAAGGTTCTCGGGTTTACGAAGTTCGGAGAAGATAAAGAGAAGCGTGGAGCCAAGGTGCGGACTGCTTGCATTGCACAGAGAGGCAGAGAGCAAGGGAAATATTACAGGCATTTGATTGATATCTGTATAAAAAAGGTGGTGTAAAGTTTTCTATGAAAACTTTGCAGCACGTAGGCCACGCCCCTTACCTACGACGTTAGTCGTTGGTGCCGCCCGGCAAGGGACGAAGTGGACTTTGAATGGCGTGGCTCTCAAGAAAAATCAGGAGGAACAGTTACAATGGGAACAAGATTCAAGAAGAAATCACAACTGATAGACATAGGGATTACGGCAGTTGCCGCGGTACTATCGGTGGGCATCATGATCTATGGGATCAGCCATTTGGGGCTTCGCGACACGTGGCCGGAACTGGTGCTTAACCTGTGTTACATCGCATGCCTTGTGATGATGGGGCTATATTTCTTTAAGCGCCTCGACAGTCAGCGTTTTAACTATTGGAGTTCGGTGTGCATAGGTATTACGGTACTCTTACGTGATATCCTTTTTGCTCCGCCGCTTGAGAATTACCCGATCCATTTAATCTGCCTTACTCTTTCGGTTTTGCTGCTTCTCATGCTCACTTTTTTCTATGCCCGCAAAGACTGGAAGAGCTACACCAAGCGTAACCTGTGGATGCTTTTTATCATTGATATGTTCATTGCCGGATTGTATCACTATGTCATTGTATACAATCCTGTCAATGAATATACCACCTACCTGCTTACGGAGATCTGGATACGCCCGACCCTTATATATGGGCTGGTGGCCTGCTTCATGTCGGAAGATGGAACTGAGATGGGAGAGGCGTGAAGTCACGGATTCATTTATCAGAGCATTTTACATATGGTAAATTACTGCGCTTTACACTGTCGCCCATTGCGATGAATATATTCACTTCCCTCTACATTATTGTGGACGGATATTTTGTTGCCAACTATGTGGGAAAGACGGGATTTGCAGGTATAAACCTGATTATGCCCGTGCTGAATATCCTCGGAACGACTGGCTATATGTTTGGCGTGGGTGGCAGCGCACTGATCGCAAAGACGCTTGGAGAAAAGGAGCAGGAAAAAGCTGACCGTCTGTTTTCCCTGATCATTCTGGCGTCTTTCAGCCTGGGTGTTTTGATGCTGGTGCCGGGCTTTATCTTTATGCCCTGGATCGCAGCCATGCTGGGCGCAGAAGGGAAGCTCCTTGAATACAGCATACTGTACGGACGGATTTTTATTCTGGCTTTGCCTGCATGGATATTGGCGTATTCGTTCCAGCTATTTTTTGTTACTGCCGAAAAACCCCGGCTGGGGCTTGTCGTTACTTTATGTGCGGGGCTTTGTAATATTGCTCTGGATATGCTTTTTATTATCGTCTTTCAATGGGGACTTGCGGGGGCGGCAGCCGCCTCGGCTGTATCACAGGTCGTTGGAGGCCTGTATCCGCTTATTTACTTCCGTCGAAAGAATAACAGCCTCTTACGTCTGGTGAAACCCGGATGGGATGGGCGGGCACTTGTTAAATGCTGCACGAACGGATCCTCGGAATTCATGGCGGAGGCGGCATTTTCTTTCGTAGGAACCATATACAATGTACAGCTTCTTAAATATGCGGGTGAGGACGGGGTTGTCATTTACGGGCTTCTGATGTATGTCAGCCTGATCTTTTCCGCCATATTTGTGGGATATTCCAATGGGGCAGGGCCGGTATTCAGCTACCATTACGGCGCACAGAATCATACGGAGCTTAAAAACCTGAGAATAAAGAGTCTCGTGATCATCGGACTTACATCAGTCATAATGTTTATTCTCTCTGAAGTACTGGCATATCCGTTTTCCATTTTGTTCTTAAAGGATACAGGACAGCTGCTTTCAGATACCGTACACGCGTTTCAGATAGTCTCTTTCGCATACCTGTTTACGGGAATGGCTATTTTCGGGTCGGGATTTTTTACTGCCTTAAACAACGGGCAGATATCTGCGCTGATCTCTTTTTTACGGACATTTGTATTTGAGCTTGGGGCTGTACTCTTCCTGCCGGTACTGCTTGGCACGGACGGTATATGGTGTTCCGCTGTTTTCGCAGAGCTGATGGCGGCAGTAGCCGGGATCATTTTTATGGCTGCATTGCAAAGAAGGTATCATTATTAAGATAGTAATTTGACATTTTGGAACACCATCTTTAAAGTAAAGGAAATGTAATCAATAATAAACAAGATGAGTACCAGTAAACTGTTGGTTTTTGAAAAGCTTCATAATATCCGGGATCTCGGAGGGATGAGGGCTTCCGATGGAAGGAGGATAGTCAGCGGAAAGCTTGTACGCTGCGGAGATCTTTCAGAGTTCTCCGAGCAGGACAGAAAGGCATTTGCCCTGCTTTCAGATACGGTGATCGACTTTCGGACGGACGGAGAGCGTAGAGAGAAGCCGGATATAAAGATACCGGATATCCGTTATCATCACATTCCGGTCCTTGATTCGCTGACGGCGGGGATTACCCGCGAGAAGGCCGCCGACCGGAATGTGTTTTCCAGATTCGGGGCTGAACCGGATAAGGCAAGACGGTATATGTGCGACATGTATCATTCTTTTGCGGAAAGTGATCTCGCCGCAGCCGGGTATGCGCAGTTTATCCGGATTCTGATGAAACCGCACGAAAGGGCTGTTGTATGGCACTGCACGGCCGGGAAGGATCGCGCGGGAATAGGCGCGGCTATTGTTGAAGAGATCCTGGGCGTGGAGAGGAATGCTGTCGTGGACGATTACCTCGCAACAAATAAATACCTGCAGGGAGACATTGCATTTCTGACGGAGTTTGTAAAGTCACAGGCCGGAGAGGACGGTCTTGTGACGGAGGAAGCGCTGAAGTATCTTTTCGGAGCAGAAAGGGATTATATCGAAGAGTATTATCAGACGATAGAGAGCAAATACGGCAGCTTTGGCGGCTTTTTACGGGACGGACTGGGGCTGTCTTGGGAGGATATCCTCCAAATACAGTCACTGTATCTCACATAGTGTCAGTAGTGTAAAACGCCCGGGTGTGCGGTCAGGACGCGAACCGGCATCTATGTCGGGGAGAAGTACAAGAAGACACGGATCTTTATGGGGATTCCTATGCAAAGCCGCCGGTAGGGGAACTCAGATGGAAGGATTATTTGACTATATGGTGAAATAACGGAGAATCGCACGCATTATCCAGTAATAGGAACTAAAGGGAATCGGTCATCATGGAAAGGGAGAATAGTTATGGTTGAATTAAGTAATGAAAGAGTCGATCAGATTCTACACGAGGAGTCGCAAAAAACAGAAGAGCTGAAAACGATCCTGCGAGGAGTCTATATCAGGTATATGAGACTGTACGAGAGATATTTTGATGATATAGATGCACTTAATGATGATAAGATCGCTGAATTTAATAAATATCACGAAGAAACCAAAAGCCTGATAAAGTATTATTACATGGATATACCTCTGGATATCTGTACTGCACTCTTTGAATTTGATAAACAGTACAGTGAAAAGCTGCTTGGATCCAACTGGCGAAGATATCTTTTCGACAGCCTAAAAAAATACAAATCCGATAGAGAAGATAAGAGTAAGGAAGGTCTTAAGGCAGACTTTGAAGAAAAGATTCTGACAGCATTCTATGAGACCATGGATTACATTTTCAGAGATGGTTTTGGTACATATAGCGAATCGATTAAGAAAGTTGAAGACGGATTAGGAAACTTAATTTTCGGATAAGACTTGAATTTATAATAAAAGAGATGTGATGTGGCATGCTTTCATCAGCTGTAATAGAAATAGATCTTCACGGGCTTAGAACAGATGAAGCTATACGAAAAGTCAAGAACGAGGTTAATAAAGCACCGCGTTCCGTATATACCATACGCGTTATCCACGGGTATCACGGAGGTACGAGTATTCGCAGTGCCATAATGGATGAATTCTCCTACGGCAGATGCGACAAAGTTATCAGAGTTAAACCCGGGAGCAATCCTGGAATAACGGAACTTGTGCTTAGAGAATTATAGGTACATCCCCAAATGTAGTACGAACGAATTGAATTTGTTCACTAAAAGTTATGGTTATGCAGGTAAGTATATGGATCAGTTTGTCGCCAAAACAATAAGAGAGATATACGGAAAAGACGTTTATGTTAAGGATTACAGCCCTGTTGCGGGTGGTGATATTAATGAAGCATATCTTCTTGAACTGTCCAATGATGAAAGAGTCTTCCTTAAGAGAAACTATGTGAAGGATGAGGATTTTTTCAAAGCGGAGGCGGTCGGTCTAGCTGCCATTGCATCTACCAATACGATCGATACAGCAAAGGTTCTTGCAACAGGATATGACGGCAGATCAGCGTATCTGCTTCTTGAATATATTGAGAAGGGAAGCAGGATCGGAAAATTCTGGGAAATATTTGGAAAGAGGCTTGCCAGGATGCATAAGGCTGATACATCCGCTATTCTTCCAAATCACAGATTCGGATTTACATCTGATAACTATTTAGGTGGAAGTGTTCAGAATAACACCCCGAATGATTCATGGATCGAATTTTTCAGAGAAAACAGACTTGGAATTCAGTTTAAGATGGCTTGGAACCTCTTTGATGATGCGGATCGAAAGCGCATTACCAAATTGCTTGACTGGCTCGACAATCTCCTTGTTGAGCCACGATTCCCCTCACTTCTTCACGGAGATCTGTGGAACGGTAACTTCATGGTCGCATCAGACGGAAAGCCCGTGCTTATTGATCCGGCAGTATACGTGGGACACTTTGAAGCTGACCTTGCTATGACTGAATTATTCGGAGGTTTTTCCAGTGCCTTTTATGATTCATACAGAGAAGAGAATCTTATTCCGGACGGATATGAGGACAGAAAAGATTTGTATAATCTATACCATCTGCTCAATCATCTTAACCTGTTCGGAGGATCGTATTTATCATCAGTAATACGGATAGTACGTAAATATGTAATATGATAGTTATACTAAATATAACTTTTTTGTATTTTTTTCCCAAAAGTTATGATATAATGATTTCGCTGATTGGGTAGTAAGGGTCCCATATGCAAATATTTCATATGAGGTGAAGGTATGGATAGCAAAATCTTATTGGAAAACGGTACTAACGAGTTAGAGATACTCGAGTTCAAGCTTGGCGAGAATTCTTACGGAATTAACGTTGCCAAGATTCGTGAGATCATCACATATCAGCCGGTCACCCCGGTTCCTAACGCGCACCCTTCGGTAGAAGGAATATTTATGCCGCGTGATAAAATGATAACAGCCATCAGTTTGAAGAATGCATTGCAGATGGGCGATGACGATAGTAATGACGGACTGTTTATCATTACTAATTTCAATAAACTTGATGTTGCTTTCCATGTAGATCGCGTTATGGGTATTCACCGTGTTAACTGGACAGAGATTATCAAACCTGATGCTACCGTTAATAACGAGGTAGAAGGTGTATCAACAGGTATCGTTAAGTTCGATGACAGACTTGTTATCATACTTGATTTCGAGAAGATCGTATCCGATATCAGCCCCGAGACAGGTCTTCGAATGACTGAGATTGATGCTCTCGGCGAAAGAGAGAGAAGTTCGGTGCCGATCGTTATAGCAGAAGACTCACACCTTCTTAACAAGCTCATAAATGATGCACTTACTGCAGCAGGATACGTTAATATCAAGAGAACCGAGGACGGCTTGGAGGCATGGAATTATATTGTCGAAGCCAAGGAAAAGGGTGAACTTGACAGCAAGGTTCAGCTTGTTATTACGGATATAGAGATGCCTCAGATGGATGGTCACAGACTTACTCATATGATCAAGACGGATGACAAGCTCAAGGATATTCCTGTTGTTATCTTCTCATCACTTGTTAATGAGGAAATGAGGATCAAGGGTGAAGCGCTTGGCGCAGACGCTCAGCTGAGTAAACCTGAGATCGGAAATCTTGTTCGTATAGTTGACAAACTTGTATCCGATGGAAAGGTTGCGAATGTAGAATAAATAACGAATGATATTAATAATGATCAACGGAGCCGGTTATCGGCTCCGTTTTCTATTTTTCGGTTGTTTGGAACTGTAAAATATGATAGTATAAGTTGATATTTTGTGTAATTATTGACCGATAAAATCATATGTTATGTTTTATTCGGTCTTGGAGGATATATGGCACAGTCAACCGAAGATTATTTGGACAGCTTACTTAGACAGGCAATGGGGGTGCCTGACCCGGAACCGCAGCCTGTGGTTCCTGCCCCCGATCCGGAAAGAGAAGATATATTAGCGGCAATTGATGGACTGACAGGTTCCAACTCGGCTATTCTTGGAAATGCTTATGATGAGAATGCTTCATTTACCAATGAAGGGGAAATCGAGATTCCGACCGAGACACCTGTTAGCGCAGAACCGGATACTGCTTCCGTTGAGATTCCGGAACCGGAAGTATTGCAGGATATGCTGCCGGATGTAGATGCGCCGGTGGCCTCTGAGGTGATGCCGGAGGATCATGTTGTTATTCCTGAGGAGAATGCTATTGCTCCCGAGGAGCCGGTAATTATTCCGGAGCAGGAGATTGTAATTCCGGATGAGCCTGTCATAGAGCCGGACGGAAACCTTGATATACTTCCAGAGCCTGAAGTTGAGGTGCCGGTAATCGAGGAGCCTGTAATTGAGGAACCGGTTGCCGAAGAGCCGATAGTCGAAGAACCGGTAATCGAAGAACCAATAATCGAGGAGCCGATAATCGAAGAACCGATAATCGAGGAACCCGTAATTGAGGAACCCGTAATTGACGAGCCGGAGACGGAGGCAGAGGCGGCTCCCTCGTTATCAGTAGATGACCTTGATCCCAATGATGCCAACAAAGCACTTGATGCCGATATGATCGCGGCTTTGTTTGCGAGCGCAAATGCGACCGAAGAACCTGCTGCAGAAGAACCTTCTGCCGAAGAACCTGCGACAGATGAACCTGCTACCGAGGAACCTGCTACTGAGGAATCGGCAATCGAAGAGCCGATAATTGAAGAGCCGGAAATCGATGAGCATATAGTTGATGAACCGGCAATTGAAGAGCCGATAATTGAAGAGCCAATAATAGAAGAGCCGGTAATTGAGGAGCCTGCGGCTGAGGAACCTGCGACAGCGAAAGAATCCGATGATGATAATCTAAGTCCGGAAGAGATTGCCGCACTTCTTGCGGGAGATACTCCTCTTGAAGAGATCAGCATCCCCGAATCTGAGGAAGAGGATGCGCCCCTTATGCCGGACCAGGAGATCAGTGACCTTCTGTCCGCACTTGATGATCTGTCAGGAGAACCTAAGGCAGAGGCAGAAGAAGAGCCTGTTGCCGATGATAGTACGATAGACGAAGCAGCGTCTGACGAACAATCCGGAGATGATACATCTGCGGATGCTCCCGGTGATGAGGATTCCGGCGTAGACCTTGGCGGAATTAATCTCTTTGACACTGATCTTTCGGCTATGCTTGATGATGTGACAAGTTCTGTGGACAGCGAGCAAACAGCGGATTCCGATGTCTCATCAGAAGACTCTGATCTTACGGATCTTCTTGGATCACTTGATGACGGCTCAGGCGATCTGTCCGATATAGGAGATATGCTCGGCAAGGACGAGAATTCAGAACTTGTCGATCCGAACAGCGAAACCGCAGAAGCTTTATTTGCCTCCGATTCGGAAGATGAGTTGTTTGATATCAATAATCTCATAGATGAAGAGGAAGAAGAAACAAAGGGCAAGAAGAAAAAGAAATTCAGCCTGTTCGGCAAGAAGAATAAAGACAAAGGAAATGTTGAAACCCTGGGAGACGGCGAGATGCTTGTCGATCCTGAGCTCTTTGATATTCCGGAAGAGGAAGGCAGGAAAGAGAAGAAGCCCGGTTTCTTTGCGTCACTTTTTGCCAGATTATTTGAAGAAGTGGGAGAGGATGAGGATGGAGTCTCCGGCATAGAACAAAGCGCCGTGGATATCGCCCAGGAAGGCGCTGCCGAGAATGAAGCAATTCTTTCCGAACTTGAGGGAGAAGAAGCCGGCGGCAAGAAAAAGGACAAGAAAGAGAAGAAGAAAAAAGAGAAGAAAGAAAAGAAAAAGAAGGATAAGGGCGGCGATTCCGAAGGAGAGGAAGGAGAAGAAGCTGCCGACGATTCCAAGAAGAAAAAGAAAAAAGAAAAGAAAAAGAAAGAAAAGCTTCCGGAAGTTCCCGGTAAAAAACTACCGAGAAAGAAGGTTGTAGCAATAGCCCTGTTCTGTATTACTATAGGAGTTGTTATTACACTCCTTGCATTCCTTCTTCCCTATTCCCAGGATATCAAGAAGGCCAAGAAGTTCTACACTACCGGGGAATATCAGAAGACATATGAATATATGAGAGGCCACAAACTGACAAGTGAGGATAAGCTTCTATATGACAGAACAACCACACTTCTCAGGATCAAGAGACCGTACGATTCATATCAGAACTATATGAAGCTTGGCTATAGAATGGAGGCGTTAAACGCTCTCGTTCAGGGTGTTCAGATGATTGATACCTATGCGGAGGATGCTGCAAGCCTTGGCATTAACGACAAGTATTCAAAGCAGTCAAGGCTGATCTACGATGAACTCTACAACACATTCGGAGTAACAGTGGAACGGGCAAGATCATGGATAGCACTTGAGGGAACACCGGAGTACACCCGTGCACTTTATGAGTGCCTTCTTGATACATCGGCAGTACATGATGAGCAGACTTTGCCGGAGGACCTTTTCGGTGAGAATACCGAGAACCCCGATTCGGTAATAAATGCAGAGGAGAACAACTTGTGATAGCTGTTATAGATTATGATGCCGGTAATATGTTAAGCGTTGTAAAGGCGCTGGGGCATTTAGGACAGGAGCCTGTTATTACAAGAGACAGGGAAACCATTTGCTTGGCCGACAAGGTAATATTGCCCGGAGTAGGTGCATTTGGTGATGCTATGAACAGGCTTAACGGGTATGGTCTTACCGGTGTTATAAGAGAAGTGATCGCAAAGGGGACCCCTTTTTTCGGAATATGTCTCGGACTTCAGCTTTTGTATGATGAAAGCGAAGAATCCCCCGGGATCGCCGGTATCGGTGCGCTTAAGGGTACAATCAAAAAAATCCCGACGGGTGAATACAAAAAGATCCCTCACATGGGATGGAATTCTCTCGACTTTCCCAATAAAGGAAGACTATTTAAGGGAATAGACGAAGGCGCGTATGTGTACTTTGTGCATTCCTATTATCTGGAGGCTGCCAACAGAGATACTGTTACCGCCACCTGTGATTATAATGTGTCAATCGATGCTTCTGTTGAAAGCGGAAACGTTTTTGCGTGTCAGTTTCATCCCGAAAAGAGCGGAACAGTAGGACTGCAGATACTTAAAAATTTTATTGACCTGTAAGAGATATGTATACAAAGAGGATAATCCCCTGCCTGGACGTTAATTGCGGCCGGGTAGTAAAGGGAGTGAATTTCGTTAATCTGAGGGATGCCGGGGATCCGGTAGATATAGCGGCTGCTTATGACAAGGCAGGCGCCGATGAGCTTGTATTCCTTGACATTACCGCATCAAGCGATAACCGGAATACGGTGGATGAAATGGTAAGAGCTGTTGCCGAAACTATTTTTATTCCGTTTACAGTCGGTGGCGGCATCAGAAGTGTTGATGATTTTAAGCGGCTGCTCAGGGAAGGTGCAGACAAGATATCGGTTAATTCGGCTGCCATAATGAATCCGCAGCTCATATCGGATGCCGCAGACAAATTCGGAAGCCAATGCGTTGTAGTGGCGATAGATGCCAAGAAGCGACCCGACGGGAATGGCTGGAATATATACAAGAACGGCGGCAGAGTTGATATGGGAATTGATGCCGTTGAGTGGGCCATGAAGGCTGAGAGGCTGGGGGCAGGGGAGATACTGCTGACAAGCATGGATGCCGACGGAACAAAGGCGGGCTTTGATATAGCACTGACAAAAATCATTTCCGAAAGTGTGGGGATTCCTGTCATAGCAAGCGGAGGAGCAGGGAGCAAAGAACACTTTAAGGAAGTCCTGACCGAAGGGGCTGCCGATGCGGCGCTTGCGGCATCGCTTTTTCACTACAAAGAGCTGGAAATAAGCGATCTGAAAAATTATCTTAGCGATAACGGAATATCCGTAAGGAGAAATTGAATTGATAGATAACGACTGGCTCGGGCCGCTGGCCCCGGAGTTTAAGAAGCCGTATTACGCAAGTTTATACAGGTTTGTTAATGATGAGTACAATACTCATACGGTATATCCGCCTAAACAGGATGTATTTGCGGCGTACTCAAGGACACCTCTTGCCAAGGTTAAGGTTCTCATCCTGGGACAGGATCCGTATCATGAACCGAATCAGGCACACGGACTTTGCTTTTCGGTTAATCCCGGAGTAGAGATTCCCCCCAGTCTGGTAAATATCTATAAAGAACTGCATGATGACATAGGATTTACGATACCCAAAAGCGGATGCCTTACCAAATGGGCAGATCAGGGTGTTATGCTTCTTAATACTGTTCTTACCGTAAGGGCGCATTATGCCAATTCCCACAGCAACAAGGGATGGGAACAGTTTACGGATGCTACGATCGCGGCACTTAACAAACAGGACCGACCGATCGTGTATATGCTTTGGGGAAGACCTGCAAGGCAAAAGGCATCAATGCTTAATAATCCCAAGCATCTTGTACTGGAAGCCGCGCATCCGAGCCCGTTATCCGCATACAAAGGATTCTTCGGGTGCAGACATTTTTCAAAAGCAAATGATTTTCTCGTTGCCAACGGTGTAGAACCGGTAGATTGGCAGTTGTAGATAGGGGGAACCGCTGATATATGACTAAGAAAGAGGCGCTTATCCTCAAAATTTTTGTGGGTGTAGTACTTGTAGCAACTCTGTTGTTCGGAGCATATTACTACGCAAGCTACAAGTCCACCGCAAATGAGGTCGCTGATCTGATAAATAAGGGAAATGCATATATGGAAGCCGAGTGCTATCCGGAGGCGATTGAGTGTTATGAAAGAGCACTTGAGAGGGAGGAAGGCGACGAGCGGATTCGTTCGGCGATTGTTGTGGCTTATATGTCCATGGCTCCCCAGTACGGAGATTCCGACGAAGCGATACTGTGCTATCAGAAGGCGATAGAGATTAACCCTGACAATAAAACAGCATACTGGAGCATTGCAAACATATATGAAGCTCGTGGCGACGAAGACACTATGCTTGAAGTCCTGCATAAGGGCTTTGATGATACGGGTGATGAATCAATGAATGCCAAGGTCTTTGCCGTAGAGGAAGAACGTGCCAGAATTCAGGCGGAAGAAGAGGCAAGGATTGCCGAGGAGGAGGCGAAGCGTGCCGAAGAAGAAGCACGAGCCGCAAAGCTTGATCCTCTCAAGGAACTGTTTGAAGCCAAGGATTACGATGCCCTCAAGGACAAGCTACGCGAGGATGACTACGTTGCATTTTCCGAGGAGGTTATCGGAGATAATTCATATTATTCCGGCGACTATGATATTGACGGGCGTCGTGAAGGTTACGGAATCGCCGTATATGAGAACGGTTATTACTATTACGGACAGTTCCATGAAGATGTCCGCAGCGGACACGGAGTGTTGATGCGTGCAAGCTATCCGGAATCCTCATCCATCGGTTCCTTCCTGTTTGACGGAGAGTGGGCTGACGACAAGCCGAACGGGAACGGAACAGCCAAGTCCAATTATTTCAAGGACAGGATTTCGGCTACGGATTTTGCCACCAAGGAAATTACCGGCAATTACACGAACGGTCTTGAAGACGGCACAATGACGCTTACGGGAGTAAAGCGAAATGGAGAGAAGAGAACGTTTAAATATACGGCAGCTGACGGCGTTGCCGCAAAATCAAGCAATGAATCATCCGGAGTCAAGGGACAGTATATAATAGCCCAGACGGATGATAAGAGCGAGAGCCTCACAAGTGACGGCTCAAAGCGAGGAGTTGAAGGCTTTATTGAGGAGTAGAGAATACAAGGAGAGATCTGATGAGAAAAGCACCGTTTATTGACAAAAAGACTGCGCAGGCAATTGATGAAAAAATCCCTACCCCCTTTTATGTATATGATGAGGCCGGGATTGTTCAAAACGCTGAAAACATCAAATCCGCATTTTCATGGAATCCGGGATTCAAGGAGTATTTTGCCGTAAAGGCGACACCCAATCCATACATACTTACCCTGCTCAAAAATCATGGGATCGGAGTTGACTGCTCAAGCCTTACGGAGCTTATGCTTTCAAAAGCAGTGGGATATTCGGGGGATGACATTATGTTTTCATCAAACGAAACCCCGGCAGAGGATTACCGTCTTGCCAAGGAACTCGGAGCCATTGTAAATCTGGATGATATAACACATATCGATTATTTCGATAATCTTTGCGGCCTTAATGAGACCATGAGCATCAGGTACAATCCGGGCGGAGTGTTTACGGTTAGCAACGGAATAATGGACAATCCGCAGGATGCGAAGTACGGAATGACGACAGAGCAGATGTATGAAGCTGTCAGGATCATGATGTCCCGCGGAGTGAAGCATTTCGGCATTCACTCGTTCCTTGTAAGCAATACTGTCACAAATGATTATTATCCAATGCTTGCGAAAAAACTTTTTGCCCTTGCTGTCGATATCCATGCAAAGACCGGGGCACATATTGCATTTGTTAATCTGTCGGGAGGCGTGGGAATTCCCTACACACCCGATCAGGAACCTAACGATATTTTTGTGATAGGAGACGGAGTAAGGAAGGTATATGAAGAGATATTTACACCTGCCGGTATGACTGATGTTGCCATATATACCGAGATGGGAAGATATGTACTCGGACCTTACGGAGCTCTTGTTACAAAGGCTATTCACGAAAAGCACATTTACAAAGAGTATATAGGTGTTGATGCATGCGCGGTTAATCTCATGCGTCCGGCAATGTACGGAAGCTATCACCATATTACTGTGCTCGGCAAGGAAGATGATCCCTGTACCGAAACCTATGATGTTGTAGGCGGACTGTGCGAGAATAACGATAAGTTTGCAATTGACAGGAAACTCCCCAAGATTGACAAGGGAGATTATCTGTTCATTCATGATACGGGTGCCCATGGGTACTCAATGGGGTATAACTACAACGGAAAGCTTCGCTGCGCGGAGGTGCTTGTACATCCCGATAAGAGCTTTGACCTGATACGACGCGCAGAAACTCCGAAGGATTATTTTGCAACATTTGATTTTTCGGATTATAAGTTTGAATAGGAGCATGCTCTTAATGGCGTGGCTCTCTAGGTAACGGGAGATAATCGATGAACAAAATCACGGGCATTGGCAGACTGCTGGCATCAGCCTTATGTATTACCTTATTATCATCAACTATAAATGCACTACCGGTTTCGGCCGAGGAGATCAAAACAAAAAAATCGACCACTGAAGGTGCGACCGCCAAGCTTCCCACAAGCTGGGATCTCACTGAAATTTATGAGAATCTTGATGTCTTTGAGGAGGATATGAAACGTGTAGAGGAGCTTCTTCCCGAGGTGGATAAACTGCGGGGGACATTAAACTCTGTCGAAGGAATACTTAATTCCGTTGAGAATCCCAAGATAATCGAGATGAAAGCCATTCTTGACAAAGCAGCAATGTTCTCGGAACTTTTGGAATCACTTGATGCATCCGATCCTATGGTTATAGGAGTATCGAGCCGTTTTAGTGAAGTATCCACGGAATATGATCTGGCATTTTCTTTCTATGGTCCGGAAATAATGAAAATGCCTCTTGATGAGCGGAAGCGCATTTTCTCGGACAAACGTCTTGCTGATTACAGCTTTTATTTCAGGAATTATACTGACAATGATTACACGGTTCCGAGTGAAGAGGCGGCAGGGGCTGTTACTGTTTTGTCGGCAGCAGATAACAATTCATCTGTTTACGGTATTTTGGATTATATAGACAGACCACAGCCTTATTTTACATACCCGGACGGTACGCGCGGAGTGCTGTCAGATACGGTTTATTCCAGAGTTGTAAGCAGTGATAAATATGATCAGAGTTTCAGAGAGAGGCTGTACAAGCTGCGTTCCATGTCAAGGCAGCAGTACAAAAACACATATGCGGCACTTCTTGACAGTCAGATGAAATTCAACTGGGGACGGGCACAAATATACGGTTACGAGTCTACGCTTGATATGGATCTTGAAGAAGAAGCCATAGAGCCGGAAGTATATGACAAGATCATACAGTTTGCCAATTTTATGTGTCCGAAGTTTAGCGAGTATTACAGGGTCAAAAAAGAGATGCTCGGACTTGATAAGTTCATGCCCTGTGATATCGATTATCCCGTAACCAAATACAGCCCCGGGGAAGTATCATATGATGAGTCTGCCGCAATGGGAAGAGAGGCTGTTTCGGTATGGGGAGATGAATATGTAAAAACCTTTGATGAAATAATAACTTCACCTCACATGGATGTATATCCTGCGGATAAAAAAACTACAGGTGAATTTGAGACGCTGATGGGAAACGAGACTCTTCCGTTTGTACTGCTTAACTTTGATGGGACCAAAAACTATACTTCAACAGTAGTTCATGAAATGGGACACGCAGTATACAGCTGTTTGTCTGCCAGATACCAGAATACATACAATAACAATCCCACATCCTTCACACAGGAAGTAGCATCAACGGCAAATGAGATAATGTTTGCGCAGTATATGGCGGATTCGGCAACCACACAAGAGGAGAAGCTGTACTGGCTTGACCAGGAGATTGTTCTTTTCTGGGGAACCCTTATGGCTCAGGCCCAGATATCCGAATTCGAAGACTACTGTTACAAGGTCATTGAAAACGGAGGCTCCCTTAGCGCTGATGACCTGAGCGAAAAATGGTTGCAGCTGCAGCGTAAGTACTATGGGGACAATGTTATGGTTCCGGATTATGCCGGTATTGGCTGGGCAAGGATACCGCATTTATATTACAATTATTATGTGTACAAATACGCAACTTCCATAACATATGCTGCATCCATATGCAAACAGGTAGAAGAGACGGGGCAGAAAGAGTGTGATGCGTATATGCGGTTCCTTAAAGCAGGAAATTCAGCCCCTCCTTCGGAATTACTTGCAATTGCCGGAGTGGATCCTCTTGATGATGCAACATATGAAGCAGCAGGGGAACTTATCGGGGAACTGATCGATGAATTCATTCGGGAGGCCGGGGGACAGAAGGATAAACCGATGTTAGTTCCGCTGTCATAGGCTTTATACACTTCCGGAATGCCTTGGGAAGAGGCTCTGAGAAAAACCCACCGGAGAGCGGCTGGGAGATTTATAGGAATTATATCAAATACACCGTTGACGGACAGGAATATGAAGGGTCAATTGACAGCGGAGATAATATGAAGATAGGTTCCACGGTTACGGTTGACTATAATCCCGATGATCCGACTGATGTGGGGGCATGGACCGGTCTGTGGCTTCCCATACTGCTGATATCACTTGGCGCGGCGGCAATTATAGCCGGATGTGTCAGTATCGTTATTGTCCATAAACGTGTCAAAGGGGACGGTTCTTTTTGACAACTTATTGAGAGTGAATAGGCTAATATGAAGGTACAATGCGATTTTTGCGGCAATACTTATGAGGATTATTTGTCCAAGTGCCCGTCCTGCGGCGCTCCCAATCCTTCACACCATGAGGGCGACAAACAGCCCCGTACAATAGAAGAACTGAAAAAATGGTACGAGGACAGACAACTTCCGCCACCGGAGACGACAAGATTCTTTATCGGAGTCGACTACAAGGAGCCCAGGGCTTTTGGTATCTATAAGGACGGTAATACCGGAGAGTTTGTCGTATACAAAAACAAAGCCGACGGCAGCCGCGCCATCAGGTATAAGGGTAATGACGAGGCTTATGCAGTTGATGAACTGTACCAGAAGCTGAAGGATGAAATAGTCCATCAGAAATCGATAAACAGTAACAGAAAGAGGCAGTCGAAAACAGACAGCAAATTCAAAAGGATTCATTCCGTTGTATCAACGATCGCTGTTATTGCCTTTGTTGTCATATTTGCACTCGATGGTTTTATCAAACCGGCAATCAGCAGACGGCATAACGGTTATTATAATTACGGAAACGTAGTATATTATAACGACAGCGGCAGCTGGTATTATTTCGATGATTACTACGATGACTGGTTCTATTCCGATGTTCCCGTACAGTATGACGAAAATAACACCGACCCTTATTTTATGGGCAGGACCTATGAGGATGTTGATTGGGAATCAACAGATGAAGACCTTGCAAAAAATGGGGACGGCAGTATTAAGAACATTACCGATGTAGAAGACAGTACGTTATATCAGGATGACCATTCATCCGATTCGGATTGGGATTCTGATTCGGATTATGATTGGGATTCTGATTCGGATTCATGGGATTCCGGCGGTTCGGACTGGGATAGTGACTGGTAGATATGAAACTAAACAATAAACGAACAATACTGGTAGGACTGGCGTTTTTGTCGATATGTGCGTTTTGGCAGATGTACGATAGCGTCATTCCACTCATGCTGACGAAGACTTTTCACATAAACGAGACACTGTCGGGCGCCGTGATGGCAGCTGACAATGTCTTTGCTCTGGTACTTCTGCCATTTTTCGGATCACTTTCGGATAGGACTGATACGCGCCTTGGGAAGCGTACTCCGTACATTCTTGGGGGAACGTTTGGTGCCGTACTGTTGATTAACAGTCTTCCGTTTCTTGATAACGGATATTACAGGGCACCGTCAACCGTCAAACTGTTCACATTTATCATTGTTCTCGGACTGATCCTCATTGCGATGGGGACGTACAGGTCACCGGCTGTCGCACTCATGCCGGATGTTACACCCAAACCTCTTCGGTCAAAGGCAAATGCGATAATCAATCTCATGGGCGCTCTCGGAGGAATCATCTACCTCGCGGTTGCGGCTGTGATGTATCCGAACTCCAGGATCGCGGGTCTTGAACATGTTGACTACGGGCCGCTGTTTATTACGGTTTCCCTTATTATGACAGTATCTGTCATCGTTATGTTTGTCACCGTCCGCGAGAGGGAACTTACACTCAAAAATCAGGAGCTTGAGAACAAACACCCCGAGTGGAACCTTGCCACGCAGGATTCATCAGGCGAAGAAGTTCTTCCGGGGGATGTAAAGAGAAGTCTTGCTTATCTTCTTGTCTCAATAGCGCTTTGGTTCATAGGCTATAATGGTATCACGACATGGTTTACCACATATATAGATAAAGTCATGGGCCAGGGGCTTGGCGGTGCTTCAACGTGCCTTCTTATAGCATCGGGAGGTGCGATCGTATCCTATATCCCGATCGGAATCCTGTCGTCTCGGATCGGAAGGAAACGTACGATCCTCGTTGGTGTCGCAATTCTTGCCGGATGCTTTCTTGCGGGTTTTTTCCTCACAACGTTATCGTCTACGCTTAATGCAGCAATGTTTATCGTATTTGCATTCACGGGATTTGCATGGGCAGCGATAAACGTCAACTCCCTCCCGATGGTTGTTGAGATGTGCAAGGGCTCAGATATCGGTAAGTTTACGGGATATTATTATACGGCTTCAATGGCTGCACAGGTGGCAACACCGATACTTGCGGGATTTTTGATGAGAAACGTCGATTACAGGATACTGTTTCCCTATGCGACGGTATTTGTTGCGGCAAGCTTTGCGACTATGCTGAGAGTTAAGCACGGGGATAACGAGGTTGATGTGAAGAAAGGAATTGAAGTCTTTGAAGAAATGTGATCTTGCAAAACATTATGCACACAGAGGCTTACACGACAAGCCTTCCATACCGGAGAACTCAATGGCGGCATTTGAAAGAGCCGTTAAGCACGGATTTCCGGTGGAGTTTGACGTGCATCTTATAGCAGATGGAAGCCTGGTAGTTTTTCATGATGAGGATCTTGAAAGAGAGACCGGGATAAAAGGACGGATCGAGGACAGGACCTTCTCGGAGCTTTCTGGATACCGCCTTGAAGGAACGGATGAGAAGATTCCGTCCTTTGACGAGGTTCTTGATTTATTTGATAAGACTCAACTTTCGCTTCTCATAGAACTCAAGGCAGCAGGTGGAAACCACAGGGCACTTGCGGATGCGGTATGTAACAGGCTTGCCGGATACAAGGGACCTTACGTGATAGAAAGCTTTGATCCGAGGGCACTTATGGAAGTAAGGAAGATTTCTCCGGACACAGCCGTGGGACAGCTTTCGCAGGACTTCGTAAAGAACCGCGAAGGCCTGCCACTGTGGCAGGCGATAATACTTAAGAACATGATGTTCAATATAAAGATATCACCGGATTTTATAGCATATAAATATGAGGATACGAATGTATTTGCTGCCAGAGCCGCTATCAGACGAGGCATACCTGTTGCGGTATGGACAATCAGGAATAATGATGACTACCAAAATGCCATAAACGAAGGATTTGTCCCGATCTTCGAACAGTTAAAATTTGAAGATATTTCTTGAAATAGTCTTGCGAAATGAGTATCATAGATATTGGTGTTGGAAAAATGATAAAACACAATATGCAGGTGGTGGGACTTGAACCCACATGTAGTTGCCTACGGCAGATTTTGAGTCTGCTGCGTCTGCCATTCCGCCACACCTGCTAGATGCTGTTAGGGGGAACCGCGTGAGCGGTGGGACCCTGACTGCACGGCGAGCGCCTCGACGAAGTCGATATAAATGCGCGAGCCTCATTAGATTAATGCTGTTAGGGGGAACCGCGTTCCTCCTTGTGCGATTTTAACATACTGGTTAGACGGTTTCAAGGGCATTTATTATATGGAATACATTGACTGTACAATATGCGAACAGAATATGAACTCTTTTATAGAGAACAGTCTTGTGGGAGAAAATGTCTGGCAGTTTCTTACACATGTGGAAAGATGCCCGGAGTGCTATGAGGAACTGGAGACCAGGTATTTGATAGCTGAGGCACTTGGAAGATTGGAAGCCGGAGAATCCATAGACCTTAGGAGGGAACTTCAGCAGAAAATCAAGTTCACGAAGAGGGCAATGTATTTCCATTATTTTAATGAGGATGTATTGCGTATTCTTGAAGTGTTTTCGATGATCATAATCGTTTATGAAGTGTTTGGATTTTTGTCGCATTTTTTCGGAATAGTTTTTTGAGAGTTTTTTCAAGGATAGAATATGAGCAAAAAGCTTGTGCTTATTGACGGCAACAGCATAATAAACAGAGCGTTTTACGGCATACGCGACCTTACTAACGCAGCCGGGCTTCACACAAATGCCATATACGGATTTTTAAACATAATGTTCAGGATCATGAACGAGGAGGAGCCGGATAGTCTTGTTATCGCCTTCGATGTCCATGAACCGACATTTCGGCACAAGATGTATGAGGCGTATAAAGGTACGAGAAAGGGAATGCCTGACGAACTTCGGGAGCAGGTGCCGTATCTCAAAAAGCTCCTGGCAGCCATGAAAATCACTACGATCGAAAAGGGCGGTTATGAGGCGGATGATCTGCTCGGAACACTTGCAAAGCGCGGTGAGGCAGCCGGATATGACGTAACCCTTGTGTCAGGTGATCGTGACCTTCTGCAGATAGCAACCGATAAGATCCTTATAAGAATTCCCAAGACAAAGGGCGGCAAGACCGAAATTGAGGATTATCATACAGCTGACGTTATAGAAAAGTACGGACTTACACCGCTTCAGATAATTGAGCTCAAAGGGCTCATGGGGGATTCATCCGATAATATTCCGGGTGTTCCGAAGATAGGGGAGAAGACCGCAACTGAACTTCTGCAGCAATTTGGGTGTATTGACAATCTGAAAAATCATATCCATGAGATCACGAAGAAGTCAGTAAGGGATACTCTGACCGAAAACTTTGATATGGCAATAATGTCAAGAAAGCTTGCCACCATCGACACAAACGCGGATATCGATCTGAAGATAGAAGATGCCGCTCTTGGAAATATATACACAAATGAAGCATATCTTATAGTCAAGGAACTGGGATTTAAGAATATGCTCTCAAGGTTTGAGGGGGCAGCCACAGCCGTTGACGACTCTTATACGGATTCCTTCAGAATCGTCTCGGATGCCGACAGTGTGCAAACTGTATTGGATTCCGTATCAAAGGCTGAAATGGTCTCCTTTGCAGCCTCGCCGGTGGGACTTGCAATATCGTTTTCAAAGGAAGATACGGTATTTATTCCCTCACCGTCTCCGGGGGCTGCGGAAAGTCTGTGCGAAAGATTCACGCAGGCTGTTACCGGATCCGAAACGGATATATGTACGTTTGATCTAAAGAGTCAGCTTAATCTGGTGCCGCAATTTGCAGCATGTGATTTTGCCCGGGAGCGTGTAACGGATCTGTGCATCGGAGCCTATCTGTGCAATCCTCTTAAGAATGATTATTCCATTGAGGATGTGGCCAATGAATACGGAAATCTGGTAATAAAGAGCCGTAAGGAACTGTTCGGCAAAAGCGAGCTTATTGAAAGCTATATGACAGAACCGGAAAAGGTTGCGGAATATATGTGTACATATGCTTACGTTTGTATGATATGTTACCGGCCGGTTACCGACAACATAGAATCTCTCGGAATGACCGGGCTGTTCCGCGGTATTGAGATGCCGCTGATCCCCTGCCTGTATGATATGGAGAGACTGGGAATCAGGCTGCTGCCTGAGGAACTTCGGGCATACGGCAATGAGCTTGAAGCTCAGATAAGAGAGCTTGAGAAGGATATACATACGGAAGCGGGTGAAGAGTTTAACATCAATTCCCCGATTCAGCTGGGTGAGATACTGTTTGGAAAAATGGGAATACCCGGAGGTAAGAAGACGAAGAAAGGGTATTCGACAGCAGCGGATGTCCTGGAAAAGCTGGCACCGGATTATCCTTTTGTCAGGAAAATTTTGGACTACCGGGCACTTGCCAAACTCAAATCAACATACACCGACGGTCTCATGGCTTGCGTTGCATCGGACGGAAGGATTCATTCGACCTTTAACCAGACAATAACCGCAACGGGAAGAATATCAAGTACGGAGCCTAATCTTCAGAACATCCCGGCAAGAATGGAGCAGGGAAGACTGATCAGAAAGTACTTCGTCCCGGAGGACGGGAAGTGTTTTATTGACGGCGATTATTCACAGATAGAGCTTCGTATAATGGCGCATCTGTCAAAGGATGAATCTCTTATAGAAGCGTTTAATTCGGGAGCGGATATTCATGCGATCACGGCTTCAAAGGTTTTCCATACGGCTCTTTCAGATGTTACTCCCCAAATGAGAAGAAACGCCAAAGCTGTTAATTTCGGGATAATATACGGCATCAGTTCATTCGGATTGTCGGAAGATCTGAACATCTCCAGGAAGGAAGCCAAGGAATTCATAGAAGAATACTTTGCAACTTTTCCGAAGGTAAAAGAATACCTTGACGGATGCGTAGACAAGGCAAAGCGGGAAGGATATGTAGTTACGGAATTCGGAAGAAGAAGGCCGCTTCCGGAACTGTCGAGTTCCAATTTCATGCAAAGATCCTTCGGTGAGCGTGTGGCAATGAACGCACCGATACAGGGAACGGCTGCGGATATTATGAAAATTGCCATGATCCGTGTCAAGACAAGACTTGAGAGGGAGGGTCTTGCGGCCCGGGTGATCCTGCAGGTGCATGACGAACTTCTGCTGGAATCTCCGATAGATGAAAGGGAGCGGGCAGAAGCGATCCTTCATGAGGAGATGGAAGGTGCCGTATCATTTTCGGTTCCTATGCTTGTGGAAACATCAACCGGCAGTAACTGGTACGAGGCGAAGTAATGAAAGTCATAGGAATTACGGGTGGAGTCGGTTCCGGCAAATCGGAGGTTTTGAAGCTTATTGATTCCATGACGAAGTGTGTTATAGTCAAGGCGGATGATCTGGCAAGAAGTCTTGAGATTCGCGGAGAGGTGTGTTTTGCACCCATTGTGGAACTGCTTGGTGAAGGTGTTTTGCAGGAAGACGGGGAAATCGATCCGAAAAAAATGGCGCAGATGATTTTCTCCGAAGAATCGGGGAATCTTCGGGACAAGGTTAACGGAATCGTTCATCCGGCGGTAAAGAAGCGTATCCTGTCATTGATTAAAGAGGCGGATCGCAGGAAACAGGTTGATTATTTCTTCATCGAAGCCGCACTTCTCATAGAAGATCATTATGACGTGATAGTTGATGAACTGTGGTACATATATGCTGATGAGAATGTCAGAAGACAGAGGCTTCGCGACAGCCGCGGATATTCGGATGAGAAAATCGAAGGGATCATGGCGTCGCAAAGCTCCGATGAAGTGTTCAGAAAGTATTGCAAAGTCGTTATAGACAACAGCGGGACGCTGGAGATGACCAGGGGACAGTTAGAGCGTTTGTTACAGAATTAATTTGTGAGGGAAGAAAAGTGGCTGAGAAAAAGAAAAATCCGGGGCAGTTGGTATTCGGTCTCGATATTGGGACGAGAAGTATTGTAGGTACTGTCGGCTACCGCACAGATGATACTTTTCATGTTGTGGCACAGTGCGAGAGAAAGCATGAGACCAGGGCAATGCTTGACGGTCAGATCCATGACATCGAGAAGGTGGGAAATACCATTAAAGAGGTTAAACAGGATCTGGAGGCGATAATCGGAAAACAGCTCTACGAAGTTTGTATCGCAGCTGCGGGACGTGTGCTTAGAACCATCAATTCATCGGCGACACTGGAGTTTTCCGAAGAGACAACAATAGATGCGGAGCATGTATATACTCTTGAAATGCTTGGGGTTGAGCAGGCATATGATGATTTTCAGGCTGTGAACAACACCGATATGAAGTTCTACTGTGTCGGATATACGGTTGTCAAATATTATATGAACGGGTATCCGATCTCGACACTTGAGCGGCACAAAGCAAACAATATATCCGTAGACCTTATAGCGACATTTCTTCCGGATGATGTTGTTGACGGGCTGTACAAGGCCGTTGAGATTGCGGATCTTGAAGTGGCAAACCTTACTCTGGAGCCTATCGCCGCAATGACAGCCGCAATTCCATCCATGTATCGGATGCTTAATATTGCGCTTGTGGATGTGGGCGCCGGAACAAGTGATATTTCCATTACCAAGGATGGCAGTATAATCGCCTACGGAATGATCCCGAAGGCCGGAGACGAGCTGACGGAGGTAATTGCCAAAGGACTGCTCCTTGATTTTAACGAAGCGGAGCATGTCAAGATTGAGTCGGCCAAAAAAGGTACGATCAAGTTTACGGACATAATGGGTCTTGAACATAAGGTTGAGCCGAAGGAAGTTCACAAGATCGCCGAGGGTGTTATAGCAGACATTGCCAAGGATGTATCGGACAAGATCAAGGAATTAAACGGTGACAAGCCGGTTTCCGCCGTATTTGTAGTGGGCGGTGGAGGAAAAATCCCGGGCTTTACGGATGCGCTTGCAAAAGAGATGGGTATCATGACAGAGCGTGTGGCACTTCGTGGTGAGGAGGCATTTAAGAGCGTTGATTACCAGTTTGAAGGTGCCATTCAGGACAGCCTGTATGTTACACCCATCGGTATCTGCCTTAATTTCTATGACCAGAAGAATAACTTTATATTTGTGACCTTTAACGATAAAAGGATCAAGCTGTATGATAACGGACATCTGACTGTTGCCGATGCGGCTATGCAGGCCGGATTCCCCAATGAAGGCCTGTTCCCGAAGCGTGGCCCCGATCTTAATTTTACGGTAAACGGCAAGCCGCATGTAGTAAGAGGCGAGGTAGGCGAAGGTGCGGTTGTAAAGCTTGAAGGCAGAGAAGTAAGCCTTACTTCACCGATAACCGGAGGAGACAGGATAGAGGTAGAGGAGTCGACGGAAGGAGAAGCCGCATCCGCTGCGATAGGATCTCTTCCGGAATTCGGAAGCACGATTTCGGTAATTGTTAACGATAAGAAGGTAGAGCTTCCGAAGTTTGCCGAGGTTAACGGGAACCTTCAGTCTGAGTTCTATGACATCAAAGAAGGCGATGATATCAAGATGCTTAACTACTATACGGTATCGCAGATCATCGAGTTCATGGATGTGATTTTGAATCCGGATATGAACATATACGTTAATAACAAGACTGCCGATAAGGATACAAAGTGCTATGACAATTTCTCGGTAATATGGACAATGGAAGATTTGAGTCTGTCGGATGTATCAGAGGAGGAAGCTGAGAGCGCGAAGGCAAGTCTTAATCAGAAGGCGCCTGCAAGGAAAAAAGAGATAGAAACATATGAGGATGCGGTAGAGGCTGAATCAATTGAAAACAGCCAGTATGCCGATGACGGAACTCTTGATGAGGAGTATGTTGAGTACAAGCAGCAAAAAGAAGAGGCAAGACGGCTTGAAGAGGAAAGCCAATACAAAAAGGTAACGGTGATTGTGAACGGAGATCCCGTGACTATGGATAAAAAGCCTGAGTATATATTCGTTGATGTTTTTGAGTATATTGATTTTGATCTCAAGAACAGGCCTGAAGGTAAGGGAATTGTAACAAAGCTCAACGGTGAGAAAGCGACATTTACCGAGCAGCTTAAGGAAGGGGATTTCCTTGATATTTTTTGGGAGTAGTTTACGTACGAACTAATTTATCCATTTGCTCAAAAAGACGCTTTCGCTCATCTTTCCGAACGTCACGTTACTAGACTCGAAAAA
>DGUG01000223.1:2395-3601 GCA_002394535.1 Lachnospiraceae bacterium UBA4316 | reverse complement strand
GAAATTAGTATTACCATGATGCAGAAAATCACTGCTTTAGCCTGTCCGTACCCTTTCCACTGGGCTCCGCTCCGACTGTAAAATGTATTGTAAATGTTAAGTGCCATCATTTCCGACGCATGCGCAGGCTCTCCGCCCGTAAGAGCAAGGTTCTGGTCGAAAAGCTTGAATCCGTTCGTAATTGTAAGGAACGTGCAGATTGTAATTGAAGGCATGACATTGGGTATCTTGATCTTAAATAATATCTGTGAGTCCGAAGCGCCATCTATTCTGGCTGCTTCAATATAGTCTTCGGGGATTGACTGCAATCCCGCAATGTAAATGATCATCATGTAACCAACCTGCTGCCAGAGCATCAGGATTATGAGTCCCCAGAAGCCGTATGTGGCATTTAGTGCAAGCAGAGGTTTATCGAGCAATGACAGTACGCAGTTGAGCAGTATCTGCCATATATAACCGAGAACGATTCCGCCTATAAGGTTCGGCATAAAGAATACAGTTCTGTACAGATTGGAGCCCTTGATTTTGCTCGTAAGAGCCAGGGCGATGGCAAATGCAATAACGTTAATAAGTACCGTCGATACAACGGTAAATGCTGCCGTAAACCCGAATGCATGCCAGAATCCCGAGTTGCTTACGGCATAGATGTAATTCTTCATTCCGACAAATGTTGCCTTTTTGATCGTAGTGAATTTGCAAAACGACAAATACAGGCCCTGAATAAACGGATAGATGAATCCTATACAGAATGCAGCTAATGTAGGCAACACAAAGACGGGCCAATATCTTCTTATAGCTTTTTCCATAGATTGTATACTCCTTGTTATGCTTAAAAAATGTGGGGAAGGGACTATTGTTCCTTCCCCACGAATGATCATATTACTTAAGTGCGTACTCTGATGCCCAGCCGTCTACGAATGCCGTTACAACTGCATCCCAATCGCCTGTGCCTGCTGCATAAGCTGTAAGGGCAGAACCTACGCCATTCTTCCACTCTTCGGAAGGCATAGTCGTGAAGTTCCATGAAACAGGAACCTTGCCATCAGCAGTGTACTGTCTGTCGTTAAGAACAAAGAGGTTTGTTGTCTCTGCTGCATTCTTGAAAGGTATTACGCCGATGGTATCAGCAAGCATCTTGGTTCCTTCGGGAGATGTAACCATCCATGTAAGGAAGTCGATGGTAGCCTGAATATCCTCTTCGGAAGC
>DGUG01000223.1:0-2275 GCA_002394535.1 Lachnospiraceae bacterium UBA4316 | reverse complement strand
CCAACTCCGATATAGATAGGAATCATAGCAAGCTTATCATCTGTCATGCCCTTGCCTGTAAGGTTTGCATATTCCCATGAACCATTCTGGAAGAATACTGCCTGTCCGTCCGCAAATTCATTCTCAGCGTCATCACCTGTCTTGCTGGCAAGTTCCTTGGGATCACATGTTGCGTTGTTGATGTAAAGATCCCAGATGTTCTTGTAATTATCAAGATATGTACCCTTGATAGCTGTTGTAGTATCGATCTTGTCTGCCTGATACTCGAAGTAAATAGGAAGGTTTGCAAGGTGTGTCTTGAATCTCCAGTCAGATGAAGGATCCATACCTGCTGATGTAAATGCCGAAAATCCGAGTTCATCCTTACGTGCCGTAATATCTTCTGCTACCTTCTTGAGGTCGTCGAATGACTTGATATCATCAACCTTGTATCCTGCCTTACCGAGAAGCTCGGTATTTGTGATGATTCCGTATGACTCGATTACATATGCGATGCCTGCAACTGCATCCCCATCCTTAAGTGCGAAAGCGTCGCTTGTAAGTTCGTTGTAAAGAGATGATCCGTTAAGGTCATAGCAGTAATCAGCCCAGTTTGCGAGACCTACAGGTCCGTTAACCTGGAAAAGAGTGGGAGCCTCGTCCTTGATGATCTCGGCTGCAAGTGTCTCTTCATATGTTCCTGATGCAGCGGTAACTACTGTTACGGGAATACCTGTCTGCTCTGTGTAAGTCTTGGCAATGCTCTGCCATGCTTCGTCAGCTTCGGGCTTGAAGTTAAGGTAGTATACCTGACCCTCTGCTCCGTCTGCTGCAGGAGCTGCCTCTTCTGTTTCCTCTTCGGCTGCGGGCTCTTCCGCTACTTCTTCCGTAGTTGTACTCTCTGCTGCCGGTGCAGGTGCCGCTGCCTGCGAACATCCTGCGAGCATTGATGCTACCATTGCTGTTGCAAGCATAATGCTAACTGTTTTCTTCTTCATAAATTTCCTCCTTTTAAACTTTTGAAAGTTACGCCTTTGAGCTTTGGTAACGTTATCGGTATCGTTATCGGTAACGTTTCCAATAACTTGATTTAAATATACAACCAAGGATTTAATCTGACAACCCCCTTTTTCTATTTTCATAATGATTTGTGATTATTAGACAAATAACCCTGATGTGATTTGTGAAAAATGAAATAGTTGAATTTGTCTGTTGAATTGTAAATAATATAAGGAGTACTTCAGCCATAAAAAGAAAATATCACAAGGAAAACCAATATGAACGAGGCAAAACAATCCGATCAGCAAATTCTTTCCGCAAAGGAAATCGTCAATGAAATAAGCCAGCAGCATATACAATCTGCATTTGACCGGCTCGCAGGGGAAACCGGAGTCAGGGTGACGGAATGGAGCGTATTTGCTGACGACAGTGTATCACCGGGTCGTTTATCCCTGTTCATTGAGACAGATCCTCTGATCTCACACGGTCAGACCCGGATTATGTGCGAAATCCTTGAAGAGCGACTTTCCGAAACAGATTCCCGCTACGGCGAATCGGTCAGAGATGGCCGTCTCCATCCAATGAAACTGAATGTGCTTCAGCCTCAGACCCATCAATTATACAGAGAAGTCCTTGCCTATCAGGCTCCCGAAACTTATCAATCGGAAGAAAATCATGTGATCGACAGCCCCATAAAGGAAAAATTCTTCTTCGGTCTGATCGATAACGAGAAGCAGAGCCGAATCGCTGACAGCGCCAGAAATTTCAAACAATCCGAGATAGGAAAAATGTTCCGTTTGGCGTCTAGCATTTCCGATGTTGTAAACCTCTGTAACGGTGAACCGGATTGTGAAACGCCCATTCATATTATAGACGCTGCTTACAATGCTCTTATGGATGGAAGAAACAAATATGCACCGGACCCGGGCATCCCATCCTTCCGGGAAGCTGTCGCAAAAAAATATTCCGATCAGTTCGGAGTCCCTTATGAGCCGGAGGACTGTCTGGCAACACTCGGAGGTTCTGAAGCAATGTGGCTCGCCATGGCCACTCTTTTGAACCCGGGGGATGAAGTGATCATACCGGACCCGTCTTATCCGAACTATATACAACAGGCTGCTTCGCTTAAGGCTGTACCGGTCCGCGTCCCGCTTCGTGAAGAAAATGGATTTCATCTGGATGCGCAAGATCTGGAAGAAGCCATAACCATGAAAACCCGGGCGATTGTGTTGAATTATCCTACGAACCCTACAGGAACGGTACTCCAACAGGAGGAAGCAAAAAAGCTGGCGGAGAT